>NZ_CAPG01000001.1:0-1692 GCF_000321185.1 Bacillus sp. AP8 | reverse complement strand
TTTTGGGTATAAGGTTGGCTAGTGGGCTATGAGTCTTTTCTTTAAATGTCCAAAATTCCCCTTATGAGATAGTTTTAGCCATAAAAGAGATAGCTAATGATATCAAATGACTATGAAATTCTAAGAAAACAGGAGAAATCGAGAGATTTCGTTTCAAATATTGAGGGAGGTTAGTTTAATAACATTTATTTCATATTGTGCTAAAATGAGGATGCTAAGTGATGTAAAAGGGGGGACATCAATGTTAAATTATTCAACTAAAACTAAAATTAAAAAAACCTTATTTGAACGGTTTTTAGATTTAATCTCATTAATCTTACTTTTCCTTATTTTATTATACATATTTATCAATTGGTCAGATATGCCCGATGAAATTCCTATGGGATATAATTCGGTTGGAGATGTTTCAAAATGGGGAAATAAACTAAGTATTTTAGGTTTACCTTTTTTAGGATTGTTGGCTTGGGTGGTATTTAGTTTGTTTGAAAAATTTCCACAAAATATCAACTTGAAGATATATCATAATGAGGATAAAACTAAAGAATTAAAATATAATAGACTTACTCTAAATGTAATAAAAAATGGAGTAGTTTTAGGTCTTCTTTTTGTAAATATAAAGATTATTCAATCTATACTTTGATTAAAATTAAGGTGCTACTATTCAAATGGATTTAAATATTTAAAGTGATTCTTCGTTATGAGGAATCGCTTTTTTATGCAACTATCGAACAGGATAGCTCAAAAAGAAAATGTTAAAGTAGTAACGTTTTTATCTAACAACTTGATATTAAGATGATGCATTAAATATTTGTAATCAAACCCTCTTCCGTATATAATATAATTTAGTTAAGTTAACTAAATTATATTATATACGGGGGCTTATCATTGGAAAAAAAGCTAGTTGTAAACGAAAATAAACAAAAGAAACCATTTCTTTTTAAACTTGGAATAGTACTTCTAATCCTCTATCCTATACTTTGGGGGCTTGCAGCCATCGTACCATTCACCCCATTGCCAACCCACATAAAAGCCACTGTCATTCCTGTATTGATAGTAGTGGGAGAAATTATTTTCTTGATCGGTGTTGCCTTTGTTGGCAAAGAAGTGGTAACTAAATATAAAAGTAAGTTAAATCCAAAAAACTGGCGAAGAAAAGGTGACAGACAAAAGTATGAAGAATGAAAATATAGCTGGAAAAATCAATCAAACACTTGAAGAACTATGGCTGTTACTTGAAACGAAAGAAAGAGACTATACAAATTTTCAATTAAACAATCAACAATATTCGATATTAACATTAATTATTCGACACCCATCATCCACTCCTACAAAGTTGTCAGAAAAAATGAATATAACCAAGAGTGCGATTAGCCAACAGTTAGTAAAACTTGAAGCTGAAGGATATATTGTTAGAAAGCAACATACGGAAGATAAACGTACATTTTCAGTTGAACTTGGAGAAAAAGGTTTATTGTATAAAAAAGAATGTGACATATTTATGCAACAGGTTTCCGAAAAATATTATGCGAGTTTATCACCTGAAGAATTAACCAATTTTTTATCAGCACTTCAAAAATTAACGAAAGTAATTAATAAACTGTAGTGATTATTAAATTCTAACTGTCGTTCATTGCTTACTTTTCGTTAAATGGAGTATTTAAAGTTTAATTAAATTTGTGAAAAACTAAACTT
>NZ_CAPG01000002.1:0-31287 GCF_000321185.1 Bacillus sp. AP8 | reverse complement strand
TTTTTTTATGGCATTTTCATATTACTCCTAATATCAACTCAAGAGTAAATAAGCATATAACAAAAGGAAAGAACATTGACCGTCAAAATATCTTAAAAGGACTTTTCAATTATTTTTTGAACAACCACTTCCAATTAATATATCTACATCAACGGTTATCTTAGCAGTATTTCTATTTAAAAATGTTTGTACTTGTTCGTCAGTTGTTGCCCATGTTAAAGGAGTCATTTGCACTAACAACCCTAGCATATCTTTTTCTAGTTCCATCGCATAACAGACTCTCAATTGGGTCACCATCTGATAGCTCTCTTTAAATCTTTCAACTGTATCTACATTAGAATAAGATTGTTTTTCAGTATTATCAAAAATACTTTCTCTTAGCTCATGCAAATAACCGCTTTGTGGGACTACTTTGATGACCATTCCATCTTCTTTTAGAAGCCTATTAAATTCTTCATAATTAGACGGAGAGAGGATATTAAGAATAGTATCAAATTGTTTATCTTTAAATGGTGTATTGGCAAGATCAGCAACGCACCAAATCTTGTTCATATGATACTTCGAGGCTACATTTATTCCTTCTTTAGATAAATCAATACCTACTCCGACAAACTTATTATCATTATTTGTTTGTAAGATATTACTTATCTGATTGAGATGTGATCCATCTCCACAACCAGTATCAAGAATAGTAAAAGTTCCTGTTTTTAAAGAGGCATGCTGCTGAATAATTTTCGCAATCTCTTCACACACTGGCTCAAAGAAACCACTTTCCGTCATCAGCCTTCTTCTTGCTTCAAATAAATTCTTCTCATACTTTGTTTTCACTGGATTTTTCAATAAATTAACGTATCCTTGTTTCGTAAAATCAAAGGTATGCTTATTTTCACATACTAGACTTTTTTCATCCATCACTTTCATAGGCGAATGACAAATCGGGCACCTAAAAATAAATTCATTGTCCTGCACATATTTCGAACTCATCGTTTTTTTCGTCATTTTGGACACCAAAAACACCTCAATCATCCATTTTATTCGTTTATGTATTCTAGAAATTTTCAGCACCATATAGTAAACAGCAAATCGTATATAGAGGTTAAATTCTGTAACGAATGAATGGACTAACCATAACATAAACATTATTTACTTTATGATTTTAGCAAAGTTAAATTATATATGTAAACAAACACTCTAATCCATTTAAAATTTCGCTTTTTTCAACTAAACCCTGTTATATTTAAATAAAAAATAGTTTAAATCAACAAACAACGAGAAAGATTAGGATCCACTATGAGAACCGAGAGTGAAGTTCAAGCAATCACCCATGGCAAGTAAACGGATTCTATACATTACGATGATGAGCTTTATGCATCTTCATCAAGAAATTGTTAATCATTACATATAATCGTTTAAAATATTAAGTGTAATGTTACACTTAGAATAACATTATTCTCCAGGGGGACATTGATATTTATGAATAAAGAAGACGTAATTACTATCATTTCAAACAGAATGAAACTTATTCGAAACGAAAATAATTATACACAAGATAAAATGGCGGAAATACTCGGTATCTCAAAGAAAACATTGGTTCAAATTGAAAAAGGAAGAACATCCGCTACATGGACATGTGTAGTTGCAACATGTTGCTTATTTTCACATTCTGAAATTATTCAAAGTAAGCTTGGAAATGAACCATTAGAAGTCATTGAAACATTGGCCCATGAGAGAATTGTTAGTCCTAAGGAAAAGACAATGGGAGGAAAAGTTTGGTGGAAAACAATAAAAAAAGATCAAACTTTCATTTTGCAACAAAATATCATTAGTCAGCATTATCGTATCATTGATACGGACCATTATCGTTGGTTTAGCTCTTTTGATAAAGATGAAGCAGTTCGCTATTTTAACGATTTAATACATCAAATTGACTAATGTTATCCTATATAACCGATCGTATCCAACTGCCTAATACTGGTTATATATGACTTTACTATTTTCAACCTAAAACCAGTATATATTCTCTTATTTACATAAACATAAATAGACTAACTGATACTTTTTAAAGTTATTATAAATTCCATGTTCATTATGTGTATCTGTAATATCAGAAGCTACTTCTTTTAATTTCTCATATATATGTTTTGCAATGTCTACTCGAATATAATCCATCATTGGATTCGAAGTAATAATGAATATGCTTATCATCTAAATGCTCTACTAACTCAAAAGAAAAGCACAAAAAGGAATCTTATCCATTTTGTGCTTTTCTAAATATTGATAGAAATAACGTCTTTCTTTACTGACCTACCTGCCACGGACGACTGATTTGTGGTTTCCGCTTTCTATGTTTCGGACCTAATTCTTCTTTTGTCATTCTTCTAGGTTCCATTCCTTTTTCAACTCGATTACGTACTTCCTTTGAATATGAGAATAAATTAGGGGGCTGGTAAATACGCGAAGCCTCCTGCAGACAATCAGGACATTGCATCTTTTCTTTATAGTCTGCCATGGATTTTAAGAAAAGTGTGAACTCGCCACAATCGCTACATTTAAAGGTATAACTCGGCATGGAAAGTCCCCCTTTAACCATCTATTATTTTGGATCAATATCTTTATCAAATATTTGAGTCGGAATAGCTACTGTACAACATGCATTCGGAATATCTACGATACCACTAATTCGCCCTTCAATAGGAGCCGTACTTAAGAGCATATATGCCTGCTCCCCTGTATAACCTAATGTTTTTAAATATTCAATCGCATTTAAACAAGCTCGACGGTACGCAATATGCGCATCTAAATAATGTTGTTTACCTGTAAACTCATCTACTGAAATTCCTTCAAATACTAAATAATCAGAGTAATTAGGTTCTACTGGACCTGGTTTGAAGATAGGGTTATCTTTTATTTTATACTTCGCCATTCCACCTTTAATTACATCGACGCGAAGATCAATCCACCCCGCCATTTCAATTCCACCACAAAAAGTGATCTCACCATCTCCTTGTGAAAAATGGAGATCACCTACTGAAAGTTTCGCACCATCAACAAACACCGGGAAATAGATTCTTGAACCCTTGGACAAATTCTTAATATCACAGTTTCCACCATTTTCTCTTGGAGGGACAGTTCGCGCCCCTTCTTTAGCAACGCGATCAAATTCCGCTCCTTTTAACGTGCCTAACACTGCATACTCCGATTGTGGAGATGTCGCAAGTTCAGGTACGCGGTCAGGATCTGTCATCTTCAATTCATTTTCTCTTTTATTCCACTCTTGCAAAAGTTCCATTGAAGGAGCTACACCTATTAACCCCGGATGAATTAGCCCTGCGAACTTTACACCTGGCACATGCCTTGAAGTTGTATAAATACCTTCGAAATCCCAAATAGATTTCGCCGCTTCTGGAAAATGTTCCGTTAAAAAACTACCACCATTTTCCTTCGCAAAAATCCCATTGAACCCCCATTCAGATTCAACAAATGCACCAATATCCAAAATATCAACAACTAGTAAATCTCCTGGTTCTGCTCCATTTACATAAACCGGTCCGCTTAATACATGTACTCGCGGCAAAATAACATTTCTAATGTCGCTAGGATCGTCATTGTTGCTAATTTGTCCATCAGTCCAATCTTTACAGTCCATACGAAAAGATTGACCAGGCTCCACCGAAAAAGCAGCTGGAATATCTGGATGCCAACGATTATGTCCCGGATGCGCTTGCTGCTCCATTGGTTTACTGAGATCAAGTTTAAACAAAGTTTTTGGCATGTTACTCCTCCTTCAATCTATTAATCTATGAAGTTAGAATATGTGTACGCCTTCATCTTAACCTTTATGGAAAAATTAGTCAATTATACCTTTTTATACAATCAACTTAAATTGAGAGTTACTTTCAACCCAATGGATAAAATTCATAATCAATGAATTCACGCTATATAAAAAAGCTCCAATGAAAACTTGTGTTTCATTGGAGCTTATATCATTAGACCTATAGACGGCACTTATTTATATGTATTGAAATCAAATATGGATTATGTTATCATGAAATATAGTCGATTTCGAATCAAAAAATGACAAATCTCTACAAATACTATTTTACACCTACAAACACCGTTTGTCAACTATTTTATTGGAGCGTGATAATGATGAATCAACGAAGTCAAGATATACAGTCAGAAGAAGCACGTATTCAAAATGTTTTACATGTCATTAATAAAAAAATTGGCAACTTAAAAGGTGATTCAACTGAAATAAAAACAGATGTTATTCATCTAAGAAAAACCTTTTGGGATGATGTAACAGTTAATGTAGATAACCTTGAGGATGCGGTTGAAACATTAGCAAGCATTAAACAGCAATCTGAACTTCTATCAGAAAGAGAACGCACGCATAAACAATTCGATAAACAACTTAAATCATTATCTTTACTGAAGGAATCACCTTATTTCGGTAGAGTAGATTTTTTAGAAAACGGAGAAAAAAATTCTGATGTAGTATACCTCGGTACAGCTTCTTTAATGGATGAAAACGGAGAAAATTTCCTCATCTATGATTGGAGAGCACCAATATCAAGTATTTATTATGATTACTCTCCAGGACCTGCACAATATGAAACATTAGACGGTACGATTAAAGGTAATATGGAACTGAAAAGACAGTTTATCATAAAAAATGGTCATTTAAAAAGCATGTTTGATACCGGTGTTACAATTGGTGATGAATTACTAAAAGAAGTATTAGGAAATAATGCTGATAATCAAATGAAAAATATCGTCGCAACCATTCAAAAAGAGCAAAATCAAATTATTCGAAATGAAAAAAATAAATATTTAATTGTTCAAGGTGTTGCAGGTAGTGGTAAAACATCAGCCGCTCTTCAACGTGTCGCCTATTTACTTTATCGTCATATAAATAAACTTACGGCTGATCATATTATGCTTTTTTCACCCAATCCTTTATTTAACAGTTACGTATCTACTGTTCTTCCAAATCTGGGTGAAGATAATATGCAACAGTCAACTTTTCAAGATTTTTTAGAACAACAAATTGGTAAAAAAATAACTATAGAAAACGCTTTTACGCAAATGGAGTATGTACTTACACACGAGCACGATAAATTATACCAAGCAAGAATAACAGGAATTCAGTTTAAAGCGAGCATGCCATTTATAAAAATCATGGATCAATATATCTCTTCATTGTCTAAAAAAAATATGAAGTGGAAAGATATATCATTCCGCAATCAAATTCTCGTTAGCTCTGATCAAATTGGTCAATATTTTTATTCTTTAGATGAAACCATCTCCATTCCAAATCGCATACAATCAGTTTCAAATTGGTTACTAAAGGAAATACGTCAAAAAGAAAAAAATGAAAGAGACAAGGATTGGGTAGCAGATCAAATTGAACTTTTAGATTCAGATGAATACACTCAAGTTTACCAAGAACTTCAGAAGAAAAAAGCATTTTCAGAGAACAGCTTCAATGATTTTGATCGTGAGAGAAAAATGCTAGCTAAAAAAGTAGTTCAAAGACAATTCAAACCTATTAGAAAAATGATTAAGAAACTCAAATTTATTGATTTAAAAACGATCTATTCTCAACTATTTATGCAAGAAAAATGGAAGTCAGATAAATTTGATTTTGACCTTCCTATGGAATGGTCAAATATTTGCACATATACTTTACATTATATAAAAGAAAACACCTTAACATTTGAAGATGCTACTCCTTATTTATACTTAAAAGCGAGATTAGAAGGGCCAAATTCGAATAATTCCATTAAACACTTATTTATAGATGAAGCTCAGGATTATTCTCCTTTTCAATTTACCATTTTAAAACAATTCTTCCCGTCATGTAAAATGACAATACTAGGAGATTTTAATCAAGCTATCTATGCTCAATCCATAAATGCTCCAACCCTTTTATCAAATGAATTATACGAGGATCATCAAGCTGAAAAAATGGAACTTCTAAAAAGCTATCGCTCTACACGCCAAATTGTCGAATTCACAAAAAATTTATTAGAGTCAGGAAATAAATTTGAAGCTTTTAATAGAAATGGCCAAAAACCTAGCATTACATTAGTCACAAATTCTGAAGAATTACACGAAAAAATAAGTGAGAGAATTCAGGATTTACAAAGAAAAGGACATCAAACCATTGCGGTCATATGCAAAAACAACCAAGAATGCACCGAGGCGTACGAACAGCTAAAGAGTATGATTCCTATTCAATTATTAGATGATACAACCTATTCATTCAATAAAGGAACTGTCATAATACCTTCTTATCTATCGAAAGGTATCGAATTCGACGCTGTTATTATTTATGATGCCTCTATTCATAAATACAATAGAGAAATAGAACGGAAACTTTTTTATACCGCTTGTACCCGAGCGATGCATGAATTACACTTGTTTGCCATAGAACAGGTCAGTCCATTTTTAGATACCGTCTCAAAGGAATATTATGAAAGTTATACAATTAAATAAATAAATAAATCCAATCGGTAGAATGTGACTTCTACCGATTTTTAGTTAACTTAAATTCGTAAGACAACTAAATCATGAATCAAACCTAATCCAAATAACATTTAAAGGTCATTTTCTGTCGAGAGAGAAATATACCTTATAGAACAATACAGTTTAATTTTACATCCATTCATCATATGGAGCAGAGTCTTCGTTACTCTATCTTTTGATTTTGGCTGTAAAGATTATTGCTTTTCAAAACGTTCGGTGAATAAAACCAGTGCAGTTGATTGGAATAAGATACGAGACTCCAGGAGCAGAATTCAACCTACAATCTTGATTTTAACGCGCAAACGACAAATTCCATTTTATAGTATAATTGTAAATATATTAAATTTAAGAGGTGTAAAATATGTTAAATGAATTCGTTGCCATGGGAGATAGCTTTACAGAAGGAATAGGCGATGAGATTGATGGTGTGTCACTAAAAAGCTGGGTTGAATATTTTGCGCTATTACATGAGCCAAAACTAAAATACACTAATCTGGCAAAAAGAGGATTATTAACAAAAGAAATTCGAGAGCAGCAATTAACCAAAGCTTTAGCCTTAGAGCCTAGTATGGTCAGTCTAATAGCAGGAGCGAACGATGTATTAAAAGGAAAATGGAACAGTAAAGAATATAAAATAGAAATGGAATACATGATAGACTCTTTAAGTAAAACGGGAGCTAAAATACTTATAGCCAACCTTCCTGATTTTACATTTAGACTGCCATTACGTTTACCACAAAAACAATTAGTTCAAGCACAATTAGTAGAAGCAAATCAAATAATACAGTCACTTAGTGCAAAATATGAATTCATTCATTTTAATTTTTGGGATCACCCATTAACTAAAGAAAAAACATTTTGGTCAAAAGATCGTATTCACCCGAATTCCAAGGGCTATTTGGAAGTTGCAAATATAATCTATAAACAATTATTAGCATGAACAAAGTTGAACTTACGCTTTTACATTTATACAGCTATTACGTGAGAGTCTTCTACGTCTCAGACCAAGAAAGACTATTTAGTGTAATACGAATGGTTGATTTCTTCCCATGTGAAAACCACTTCGCGAAACATACAAAACAACATTGCACGTTATACAATCTTAAAAAAGGCTGTTACAAAAGGAGTTTTCATCGCTTTTATAACAGCCTCTTGTTCATTATGAATAATACATTAAAAAAAGAAGGTTTCCCCTACTTACTTTGCCATTTTTATAGGTACTCATATAATAACTTACCCAGTTTCCTCCTGAATACTGCTCTAGACCATAGATAAGTTTTTCACCTAATATATAGTTTTGATCAACTGATTTATCCTTTACTAAAATCTTTGAATAGTCCCCATTAGTAGTCATCATTCCTTTTAATAGATTCCAAAACCATTTTACAAAAATACCACTATGAAGAACGCGCTATAAGTCTTATAATTATCATTTTTCTGAAATCTTTTGGTGAAGACAGCTAATGAAATAAGAATTCAAAAATAATAAAAAATATTAGGAAAAAACTTAATACACTATTTTTTTAAGAGAATCCAAAAAGTGTTTTATTATAATAATAAGTTTTGTTGCTTTATACAATTAAAGTATTAAAAGCTTCATTCAATCTAAATCAATACCTGCTAAAAATTTATAACAGAATCTCGTGATGTGAATTTTCATTCTATTATAACTTTTTAGCAGTAAAAATTTTCAGGAGGAAACAACTTATGAATAAACAGAAAAACGTAAGTAAACACCCACCAGGGTTATATTTACTCTTCTTCACAGAGATGTGGGAACGATTTAGTTACTATGGAATGAGAGGTATTCTTGTTCTTTATTTAACAAAAGAATTGATTGAAGGCGGTTTGGGCATGAGCTCAACCGTAGCGTTAAGCATTTATGGTTTCTATACTGGTGCTTGTTACTTAGCCCCATTAGTTGGTGGCTGGTTATCTGATATGTACTTAGGAAAACGTCTTGCTATTACTCTTGGTGGTATATCAATGGCCCTTGGTAACTTCATCATGTTCTTAGGTGATGCACAATGGTCTATGTACACAGGTCTAGCATTATTAATTATTGGTAATGGATTCTTCAAACCTAATATCTCAACTCTTGTTGGTGAGTTATATGAAGAGAATGATCCAAAACGAGATGCTGCATTTACAATTTTCTATATGGGTATTAACCTTGGGGCATTCATCGCACCATTAATTATTGCACTTGTAACAGACAAAATTATGGGTGGTATGCAAGGCGATGTATTCGTATATGGTTACAAGTACGGATTCTTAATTTCTTCAATCGGTATGGTAATTGGACAAGTTCTATTCAACACACTTGGTAACAAATACTTAGGTGATCTTGGTAAAAAACCAAGTCGTAACGAAGTTGTTGGTGATGTTGAAGCGAAAAACAGACCCCTTACATCTATCGAAAAACAACGTACAGTGGCAATTCTTATTTTAGCTAGTATTGTTATCTTCTTCTGGGCAGGTTTTGAACAAGCCGGAAGTTCATTAACACTTTATACGGATAAATTTGTAGATCGTACAATCTTTGGTTTTGAAATTCCAACACCATGGTTCCAATCAGTAAATCCATTGTTCATCATCTTATTAGCTCCGCTAGTATCAATGCTTTGGGTTAAACTTGCTCGCTCTAAACGCGGTGATTTACCTTCACCAGTTAAGATGGCAATTGGTATGATTCTTCTAGGTGTAGGTTATATGGTTCTTTTAGTAGCCGTATTAGGTACTGGAAGCAACGAAGCAGAAGTAGTAAATAAAGCGCACATCATTTTCATTGTATTAACATACATGTTCCACACTATAGGTGAGTTATTCCTATCACCAGTTGGATTATCTACAGTTAGCCGTATCGCTCCTGTGAAACTTGCTTCACTACTAATGGGTGTTTGGTTAGCAAGTTCAGGTATCGCAAATATTCTTGCTGGACAACTTGCTTCAGTAACACAAAAACTAGGTTACTTCGAAGTATTTGCAGCAATCGGTGGTATGGCAATTTTACTTGGTTTAATTCTTCTAGCATTCTCGAAGAAAATCACAAAAATGATGCATATAGATTGATTAGTATCTAATCAGTAAACAGAAATAATTCACACCATTTAGGTGAATATACTAAACTTATTTCACCTATTGAAGAAAGCCTGATTTTTAATTAAATCAGGCTTTCCTTTTTGACATACACTCTCATCCATTCATCTTTCAATATATTAGGCTATGTCATCTTAAGTTTTAATCTCCATCCCCAAAATATTCATCGTTTGTCGATAAGGAATGATTTTTTGACCATTCCACTTTAAGTCAGTTTGAATATAACCAAATCGATCCGCACTATACAGACCACTTAAATTTTGATATGCACTCAATTCATAAATACCGTCACGTTCAAAATCAATAGGATATAACCCCGTTAAGCCCGATGCAAAACCTTGTACGTGCTTTTTTAATGTTCCGTCCTCATTATATAGTTGAGATAAATAATTAGTGTCGCGATTGAAAAGGTCAATAATAAATTTTCGATTTAACACGTTGCTAATTATTTCTACCTTATAATTATCCATATAACAAATGTTATATACAAAGCGAGCATTAAAATCTTCTGAATCAAAAAGCAAATCGAATGTATGATCTAAGAAAGAGTAAATCGAGGCTGTAATGGTTCCCCCACTTCCACCAGTACTTGTAACTACTAAAATATCTAAAGCTTTATCTCTAGTAAAATCGCCTAAAAATATGGTTGGATCATATCCTGAATTATTTTTCAGAATAATGCTTTTCTTTTCTTTTGTTCTACCATCTTCAACCGTAAGTTTAAGATCTTGAACATATGTTTCTACCTCTTGTTGATTGCTTGTTAAATAAACCGTATCTTTAATCCCATCCCCATTAACATCACCTATTTTTTTATCAATAATATATCTATTATATGAATGGTTTTGCGCCTTTCGTTCATTTTGAAGTTTTATCAGAGTTTCTTTTGAACTAGTATAGAAATACTCTTCAGGTAATAAATGAACGAAACCGTTAGAAGTTTGATGAATGATATCTAAAACTGATCCCTCGTCCTTAATTTGCCAGCCAATAACTAAATCATTTTGCTTATTATTTGAAATTGGAACGGCAAATAAATCTGTAACGCTATTTCCTTTACCTCGAAAATGAACAAGGTTTTTCCAATTGTCATTCTCCCTCTTTAAAATGAGTACATAATTTTCATCTAAATTCCTATAAAGAGCCACTAACTCATCTTGATAGTCACCATCTAAATCCACAACTAATATAGCTTGTGAACCATTAATCTTTAAAATTTCCGCAGAACTAGGAATACGTTTTTGGATTGCTTGTAGGAATGAATCATCAATAGTATTCATATACGATCTCCCTTAGGCATTTTTCATACAGTATATGAAATACATAAACTACTTGTTATGACTATTGCGTATTCAGCCCTTCCATACAGAATTAATTCTTTCTTTGAAAACATATATTATCAAATTTATTGATAAATATTTCAATCTTCCCTTTCATCTTAAGTTTTGATTAATATATCATCCGATTTTTTCACATTAACGCAATATTTAAGTGCAAAAATTCGAAAATGTGTAACTATTAAAGTGATAAAATTAATATACAATTTAAGTATAAAGCTAAAGGAGGCTACATATATGGATGAAAATAACAAAAAAAATGTTCAAAATGAAGATCAGAAAAAAAGATTAACATCTGCATTTGGTGCACCAGTAGCTGATAATCAGAATACCATGACTGCAGGTCCTAGAGGTCCCGTTTTAATGCAGGACGTTTGGTTTATTGAAAAAATGGCACATTTTGACCGAGAAGTAATTCCTGAACGTCGTATGCATGCTAAAGGCTCTGGGGCATTCGGAACATTTACTGTTACAAATGATATTACTAAATATACAAGAGCTGCTATTTTCTCAGAAGTAGGCAAACAGACTGAAATGTTTGTTCGTTTTTCCACTGTTGCTGGAGAACGTGGCGCAGCCGATGCAGAAAGAGATATACGTGGCTTTGCTATGAAATTCTATACAGAAGAAGGAAACTGGGATCTTGTTGGTAACAACACACCTGTATTCTTTTTCAGAGATCCTAAACAATTCCCAGATTTAAACCATGCCGTTAAACGTGATCCTCGTACAAACATGCGAAGCGCTCAAAACAACTGGGATTTTTGGTCTTCCTTACCTGAAGCACTTCATCAAGTAACAATCACTATGAGTGATCGTGGTATTCCTAAAAGCTATCGAAATATGCATGGCTTTGGAAGTCATACATACAGCTTTATTAACGCAAACAATGAAAGACATTGGGTAAAATTCCATTTTATTACACAGCAAGGAATAGAGAACTTATCTGATCAAGAAGCAGAGGTAATCGTAGGTAAAGATCGTGAAAGTCACCAAAGAGATCTATATGAAGCCATTGAACGTGGTGATTTCCCTAAATGGAAAATGTATATACAAATCATGACGGAAGAACAAGCAAGACAAATGCCTTATAATCCATTCGATTTAACAAAAGTATGGTATAAGAGTGAATTTCCTCTAATTGAAGTTGGAGAGTTTGAGTTAAACCGTAATCCAGATAACTATTTTGCAGACGTTGAGCAAGCCGCCTTTGCTCCAACAACTATTGTCCCTGGTATTGGCTTCTCACCTGATAAAATGCTACAAGGTCGTTTATTCTCATATGGAGATACACAACGTTATCGTCTAGGTGTGAATCACTGGCAAATTCCTGTTAACTCTCCAAGAGGAGCGAAACATGTTCATTCATACCATCGTGATGGAGCTATGAGAGTCGATGGTAATATGGGCAGCACAAAGCATTACGAACCAAATAGTTATGGAGAATGGCAGGAACAACCAGAATATAAAGAGCCACCGCTTCCAATTGTAGGTGATGGTTATGAGTGGAATTTCCGTGAGGATGACGATGATTATTATACTCAACCTGGTAAGTTATTCAATATCATGACACCGGAACAACAGCAAGTACTTTTCGAAAATACAGCACGAAATATGCAAGGAACGACTAAAGAAGTACAATTAAGACATATCAACAACTGCTACAAAGCCGATCCTGCATACGGAGAAGGTGTAGCTAAAGCTCTCGGTATCCCTGTAAGTGAGATTGAAGCTGCTAAATAAATCAACCCTTATGCGATGAATATCAAAGCTTTTAAACGAAATGGAAAAGAGTTTAATACACAACCCTTTTCCATTTCGTTTTTTTCTATGAAATAACTCTGTAATTTATTACTTCTTTTACATGGCTTCAGTGAAAAAAGCATAAAAAAGTCTTGAGTTTAGCGGAAAGTGTATGACTCCTTCACTAGTACCAGGACAAGTGAAATTACATAAACACAAAGTGCTGAGGTGACTTGGCACGTGAGAGAAAAATGAACTTACTACATTATCAACAATAGAATATATAAGATTGTAGGTGACATGGTAAACGATCCAAGTTATTTAAAGAAACTTCAAGATTACCTAAATGAGTCCCAAAATAAACACAATTATAATTCCGTATTATTCACACCCACCATAAATTTGGTGGTGGTTCTTCAATCAAAACAGATTTTAAATTCCTAACAGCTCGAGTAAACCCTTCTTCAATTGACATTAAAGGATCTTCATGCTCAATACTTACAACATAATCATATCCATATTGTCGAAGTGCACTCATCATGTCTGACCATTCTTGTAAACTATGACCGCATCCAACTGATCTAAATGTCCATGCTCTTGTTTGAACACTACTATAAGGCTGCATGTCAGTTAGTCCGTACATATTCACTTGATTCTGGTCAATATATGTATCTTTTGCATGAAAATGATGAATGGCATTTTCTTTTCCTAGTAACTTAATAGCCGCTACAGGATTAATTCCTTGCCACCACAAATGACTTGGATCGAGGTTTGCTCCTATTGCATCACATGTTAGCTCTCTTAACTTTAATAAAGTGTATGGTGTATGAACAAGGAATCCTCCATGAAGCTCTAATCCAACTTTAACATGATGATCCTTTGCATACTGACCCCATTCTCTCCAATAAGGAACTAACTTCTCCTCCCATTGCCATTTTAGAACATCACTATATTCATTAGGCCAAGGAACAACAGGCCAATTTGGATAACGTGCTTCCTCATGATCTCCAGGTGTTCCTGAAAAACAATTCACTACAGGTACTTCCATTAGCTCAGCAAGCTGAACAGTCTTTTTAAAAATGTCATGAGATTGTTTAGCAAATATTTTATCTGGAGAAAGTGGATTACCATGACAGCTAAAAGCAGAGATCACTAGTCCTCTAGAAGCTATTTCGTTTGCATATGTTTGGCGAAGGTTTTCATCTTGAAGTAGTGCATCTACATTACAAAAAGCATTTCCTGGATAATTTCCCGTTCCAATTTCAATTGCTTGAATACCCGATTCACTGACATAATCCAACATTTCTACAAATGAACGCCCTTCAAATAATACGGTAAAGACTCCTAATTTCATTCTATTCCATCCTCTCTTTTGCCCATATCTTTTAGCAAATCACTTCGTTAATATTGTACGGCGTGCTGTACTTCACTGCTTTCATATATTTTTTCAATGATGCCAGAAACAAGTAACGCTTCTTCGGGTTTAACAATAAGCTCTTCATTCCCTAGACATGCCTCAATAAAGTTTTTCATTTGAGCAATACCAGGTTCCTCGCTTCCGGGAATCCATACAGCCTCACTATTAAACAACATTCCTTCTTTTGAATAATTCATTACTAAAGGAAAAACAGAAATGCCTCCTAAATCACCAGAGATGCTAACGGTTTCTATTACTTCTTCCTCGATATTATTTAACCACGAGGTTTCAAGTAGTAATGAAAGACCATTCTCGAATGTGATATATGCGGTAACATGATCATCCACATCAAATGTGGTATGATCAAACGGTCCCCACTGATTTACTTGATTTTTTGATTTTCCAAGAGAATTATAGGTTTTACCCACGATTTCTAGAGGTACTTTACTTCCAATAAGCCATAATGCTAAGTCTAATAGATGGCAGCCATAATCCATTAAGCTTCCTCCACCTTGAAGCTCTTTATTCGTAAACACACCCCAATTTGGCATCATTCTGCGTCTAAGAGCTTGAACCCTTACTACTAATGGTTTGCCAATAATACCACTATCCAATAATTTCTTAGCACCTTGAGCTTCTTTCATAAAACGATAGTGATATCCAATCGTTAAGATCTTTTTGGTTAAATGTGCAGTTGAAAGCATTGCATGACATTCTTTTTTAGATAGAGCCATCGGTTTTTCACAAAACACATGTACGTTTGCTTGTAAGGCAAATACAGCTATCTCCGAATGAAATTTATTCGGCGTACAAATAATAATGGCATCTACTTTAGTTAATAATTCTTTATAGTCCGTACTAACAAAAGGAATCTGAAATTTGGTTGCAACTCGGTTTGCTTTTTGAATATCGATATCACAAATAGCCATTATCATTACTCGCTCATGCAATAAATTTAATGCTGGTATATGACGATTAACAGCTATTTCTCCTGCTCCAATAATACCAATACGAAGCTTTTCCATTAAGAAGACACCTTACCTTGTTGATTAAGCTGAATGAAAGTTTTCTTTTCATTCGCTTCAAGTGCAGCCAGTATGACTTGTAAGGATTTCATTCCTTCTATTCCAGAAATCGGAGAATCACCATTTGTAGCAATGCTTTCTATAAATGCATCGATTACCTTTGAATCACTCTGCTGTCCCTGTTCATTCGTTTGGATTCCTTCTAATTGATGACGTTCTATTTCTCCATTACTATACTGAATAATAAGGGCATCTCTTAGGTCGTCTTCAAGACGCATAATTCCTTTTTGTCCATAAATAATCGTTGAATTGTCTTCCTCACCAACGTATGTCCAGCTAGAACATAGAGTCCCAATAATACCGCTTTCTGTCCGCAAAATGCATACTGCGTTATCATCTACAGAGCAATTCTCCTTAGCTTTTGTATCCACAAAAGCCGCTGCTTCAACAATTTCTTCATTTAGTAAAAAGCGTATTAAATCCGCCTTATGAACTCCCAAATCTCCTAATGATCCAAGGCATGCCTTTTCTTTAGAAAAAAACCAACTATTTGATCCATCTACACTCCATGACTCAGGACCTCTATGACCAAACGTTGTGCGAAAGCTATAAATCTTCCCAATCTTTCCTGTTTCAATCATATTTTTTGCGAGTTTATGAGATCTTACAAAGCGTTGATTATGTGCTATCATCAATTTCTTTTTTGTTTGGTTCGCCGCTTCAATCATCCGCTCCGCTTCTTCTACAGATGTAGCAATTGGTTTCTCACATAATACATGTTTTCCCGCTCGCAGTGCCGCTATTGAAATTTCAGCATGAAGAAAATTTGGTGTACAAATTGAAACGGCATCAATATCTTGATTCTCTAACAAACAATGATAATTTGTGTAATACTTAGCACCATATTTTTGGCCTACCATTATAGCTCTTTCTTCATTCGGATCACAAACAGCCATAATTTGAACTAGCTGATTAGCATCGTATTCAGGTAAATGTCGATGCTGGGCAATGCTTCCACAACCGACAATTCCCACATTGATTTTTCTCATGAAAACACATCCTTAAATGAATTATTCTTTTACAGAACCAGAAGTTAATCCTGAAACTATACGACGTTGGAAAATGAGCACTAATATAACTAATGGAACCGTAACAATAACAGTGGCAGCTGCAATCTCTCCCCATTGAATAGTGTATTGACCTTGAAACATTGAAATACCAATTGGAACCGTTTTATAACGATCATCTGTATTAATTGTTAATGCAAACAAAAACTCATTCCATGCTGCAATGAATACGAGAATTGCCGTCGTAAAAATACCGGGCATCGCTAATGGTAAAATGACTCTCCAATAGGTTTGCATTAATGACGCACCATCCATTCTAGCCGCTTCCTCTAAATCATTTGGAATCTTTCTAAAAAACGTTACAAGTAACCAAATAGAAAGTGGGAGCGTAATGGTCGTATAAGGGATAATCAAGCCAAGATATGAGTTTGTTAAGCCCATATTTTTTAAGAACACGTAGATTGGTGATATAGTCGCAATTTGCGGAAACATCGTTACCGATAAAACAATTCCTAAAATGATTGTCTTCCCTTTAAATTGCAATCTAGCAATGGCATAAGCTGCAAAAGAAGCTACTAATACCGTATAAATCGTTGTAATGGATGAGATGACAAAACTATTCCATAAATATTGGAGAAAGGGGTAATTCGTGAAGACAGAAACATAGTTTTCAAGAGTGGCATTAGATGTAAAAGGATTAAAGGCGTCATCACCAAATAGCTCACTTGCTGGCTTTATAGAACTTGCAAGCATCCACAAAAATGGGAACATGACGAAAAAAACAAAAACGACTAGAAATAGATAAAATAATGGACCTGCTTTCCTCTGCATTCTTCTTCACCTCTTTCCTTCATTTATTAATTGAGTAAGTCTTTCCCTAAAATCCTAATATAAATCATGGAAATAAGCGCTACACAAAGAAATACAATCACAGATAATGCTGAACCATCTCCAAAATTCGTTTGAGAGAACATCACTTTATAAGCCATAACTGATATCGTTTCAGTTGAATTGGCTGGTCCTCCACCTGTCAGTACAAAAATTAAATCGAATACACGAAAAGCATCTAACGTTCTAAATAATAAAGCTACCATTAAGCTAGTTTTCAAGAGTGGTAATGTAATAGAAGTAAACTGTTTCCATTTGCTTGCTCCATCAATAGAAGCAGCTTCATATAAAGTATTTGGAATAGTTTGAAGTCCTGCCAATAATAACAAAGCCATATAAGGAGTTGTTTTCCATACATCTGTAAAAATAATAGAGAAAAACGCACCAATATTAGTTGTCAGAAGCGTTGCCATATTATCAACTAAACCAACACTTTCAAAAATTTTTGCCACTATTCCATTTTGACCATCATATAAGAATTTCCACATTAGAGCTGATACTGCTGTCGGTATTGCCCATGGAATTAATATGGTTGCTCGAATAATCCCCCTGCCGATAAACGCTTTATTAATAAGCAAAGCGATTGCCAGACCAATGACTAATTCAATCCCTACTGATATAACCGTAAACACAACTGTATTGGCAATCGCCTTCCACATTCGCGAATCTGTAAAGTTATCCTGGTAATGCTTTAAACCTATAAAATTTGGTTTGATGATACTTTCACTCAGTCCTGAAGACAAGCCAAGTAACTTACTATCCTTTGCCAATAACTGTTGATCTGCTAATGTTTTGATATGCTCTGTAATAGAAGTTAACTGCTGACGAATAGAAAGTGCTTTTTCTTTATCTAGTTCAACAATACTTACTGTAGTATCCACATTTTCAAAATTATCCAATTGATCATTTACTTTATCGTAGTTTGCTTTTATTCCTTTTGTCTGAAGAATTTCTTCATTTACTGTCTGCAATTGTTTTTTTGTGTCCTTAAGTTTATCAATTGCTTTATCTTCTTGATCGATGGCATTTACTAAAAATGGATAGCTATTCAAATATCTTTCTAAATCAATGCTATATCCTACATGTGTTTCCGAGCGAATAGGATCATTAAGTCGTAAATCAAATAAGCTGAAATAAAAGGACTGTAAAACTGGCCATATAGCTATAGCGATAATTAAAATCATGGATGGAGCTACTAAAAGATAACCTGCTACTCGATTATTCTTGTTCTTTGTTTTTTTCACTTTTTTTAGTTGAACATTGCTGGAGCTATTATTATCTACTTTAGGGTGTTGATCCATCTTCAACCCTCCCATTCATCTTCTAGAAGACTCAAACGAATATAAAACTAACTTTTGTAAGAAAAGTTCAAAATATAACATGGCTATAATTGGCTTGGCCATTGGCAAAAACGACATACACAACATGCAAGTAAACGTATACAAATAGGTAATACTGCCGTTCTTTGGCCTTCTATACCCATTTCATCTAACATTGAAAGAACACACTAAATGGTAGTAATATGGTAGAAAAAGATTAGCCTTCCAGTTACGTGAAGGCTAATCTTTATGTCTTATTTGACTAGTTTTGCATCAATTTCTTTTTGCATATTCTTCACAGCCTGCTCTACTGTTTGTTCACCCGCAATTGCTTTTGATACTTGAATCTGGATGATTTCAGAAACTTCAGGGTAATTTGGAGCAACCGGTCTAGAAACCGCAACATTTAATCCGTCTACAAATCCTTTATCAGCAAAAGTAGGATTTGCTTTCAAAACATCTGGATCTTCATAAAGCTTTGTTATAGCAGGAGCATTACCACCATAAATTGCACCAAGTTTTTGCCCTTCAGCACCAGCCATAAATTTAACAAATTCCCATGCTTCTTTTGGATGCTTCGAGTATTTGTTAATACCTACTTGCCAACCACCTAAAGCTGCAGCTGAACCGTTATCTCCCGCTGGAAGTGGAGCGACTCCTACTTTATCAACAATTTTCGATTTTTCTTTATCATTTGCACTTGCAAATTCATAGGGCCAATTTCGTACAAATACAGCCTGCCCCTCAATATATGCTTGATCCGTTTCGGTTTCAGCAAACGTCGTTACATTTTGGGGTACGAAGTTCGATTTCGCGATTTCAACCAGTTTGTTTAAGCCTTTTATTGTTTCTGGAGAATCGACTACAACGTTTCCATTTTCATCGATAAACTTCCCACCATAGGAAGCAACGAATTCAATCGTATTACATACAAGCCCCTCATACTGCTTCGCTTGCATAGCATAACCGAACTTAGTTCCATCTTGACCTTTTTTAGAACTAGCCATTTTAATTAAATCATCCCACGTTTTTGGTACTTCTTCTGGTTTAACTAAATCTTTTCGATAGAATAATAGTCCAGCATCAATAAACTTAGGTATTGCCCACTGTTTTCCATTGAATTGAGCAGCAGAAATAGCCCCCTTATTATATTCACTTAAATCGATTCCATCTTTTTCAATAAAACGGTCCAATGGAAGCACATATCCTGCCTGAGCAAATTCTGCCGGCCAAATAACATCCATATCAATTACATCAATTTCGGATGATTTCGCATTGAATGCTGTTACATATGCGTCATGTTGCTGCCCGGTATCAGCTGGCATTTCCCTAAATTTCACTTTAATATTTGGATGTGCTTTCTCAAAAGCTTTTACAGTCTCTTCTGTACCTTTCGTAACATCCTTTCCTCTTGAATAAACAATCGTTACTTGCTTATCCTTTTTTTCTACCTTGTCATCATTGGTGGCTTTGTCAGAATTACATGCTCCTAACAATAAGGAAAGTGCTAAAACACCCGTTAGCATCATTTTTTTCTTCATAATATTTCCCCTTTACGCATATTTAAAAAGCGATCCTATCTACCTAAAAAACATATGTCAAATGACAAGAAGTAAGATACTTATATGAAAAGGTCAAGTTGATTTTCTAACAATCAGTTCTAATGGTAATTGAATATCCATATCTTCCGTTTTTAACTGCTGATCCAATGCTTTGAGCATTGTTTCCATCGCAATCTTACCAATTAATTCCGTTGGTTGGCGAATGGTTGTTAAAGTTGGCTCAACAACACTAGCAATTTGTTGATCATCAAAACCAATTACCGCAAGATCTGTAGGTACTGTATATCCATGGGACTTAGCTTCTAGAATGATACCTGCAGCCACTTGGTCACTCCCTGTAAAAAAAGCAGTTGGCGGTTCTTTTAATGATTGCCCTAAATGAAAAACTTTTTTTCCATCATTCAAATCAAGAATATTTTTAAATGTATACTCTGGTTTTAATTCAATACCTGCTTCTCTTAACGCAAAAGCATAGCCATTGTATCTATCTTTAGTAAGTGGTGTTGGTTGGTCACCAAAGCAGTATCCAATTCTAGTATGTCCTTTATTAATAAGATGCTGAGTACCAATATAGCCACCTTCAAATTGGTTTAATCTTACTAAAGGCACTTTATCTTGGAACTGATATTCATTACAAAGAACAATTGGTCCATACGTATGATACGGAAATAATTCTTCCCACTTGTTTTCAAATGAAGTGAGGATAATTCCATCTACTTGCTTGGACTTTAAATAATTCATGTAAGTTAGTTCTTTCTGTTTATCATATTGTGTGTGACATGTAAGTATAAGATAACCAAATTCTGTGGCGATTTGATCAATACCTTCAAGTAAATAAGCAAAAAAGGGATTTGTTAGCTTGGGTACAAGTACCGCAATGGTGTGAGTTTTTTGATTACGAAGTTTTTGTGCGGATGCATTGGGAACGTAGTTCAGTATACGAATTGCTTCATGTACTGCTTCTTTTTTTTCTTCAGAAACATAAGGATGATTGTTGATAACACGAGAAACCGTAGCTCTTGAAAGCCCAGTCATTTTTGCAACATCGGCTAGAGTTGCCAGATCATCGCCTCCTTTAGTAAGGTGAACTTCGATTAATAGGTGTTTACCAACTTCAAATATTGGTTAGTTACACCAATCTAGTACTTACTGAAGTAAATCTCCTACTTCAACTTCTGTTTTTTCTAAATGTAATTTTGAAGGAGAAGTACTTGTTTCAGTAATGAATCATATGAAATCGATTTCATTATCCAAAGTATATGTAATTTTGTAAGCGATTACAACTATTTTATGGAATTTTTTTTCAAAATTTTTAAGATGCTCTTTTCAAATATAAAAAATCCTATTCGATCACGTTGTCAAATAGGATTCTCTATTACTATATAAAACTTTAAAACAGAGAAAATGGATTTTATTTAAACGAATGAATGACCCACAAACAAATAATTCCAATCTGAAATAAATGAAATACAATAGTTCTATTTCTTCTTTTCATTTTTCGCATGTGTTCATCCTCCTTGGTTAATTGACAACAAAGTTTGCGAAAACTTGATTACTTATGTACATTCATTTTTAATACTTAATTCCCTTTATATCAACGAATAAAACAATGTTTTCATATTAATCTCTTAGTGGAATTATCCAATTTTTCAATATGCTACTTATAATCTTTTTTTACGAACAATACTTAGAGTTCATTTTTATACCTATGTTATAATTAGTTATATGATACATCCTATTAAGTCATTTGACAAGAAAGCTTGACTTGAGGCATAAATTGAAATTCATCAATAGATAAGGTAGTCTTTTATTGTGGATCAGTATTTACCAAAGGAGCATAACCATGAATAAACGAAAAGAACATGTAGTAGAAAAAGCACATGAGCTATTTATAGAAAAGGGATATCATGCAACATCCATACAGGAAATTTTAAATAGTAGTGGTATCTCAAAAGGTTCTTTTTATAACTATTTTGATTCTAAAGGAGAGCTCTTTAAAGCCGTCTTTCATTCCATTGAAAAAGAATTAAAGGAAGAGCAAGATGCTCTACTTATAGGGGAAGATCCATCAAATATTGATATTTTCATTAAACAAGTAAACTTAACGATGGAATTAAATCGAAAAAATAAATTGATTCAACTTGTAGAAGATGCACTTGTTTCAAATGATCCAGAATTAATTCTCTTCATTAAGCAATCTAAATTTCTATTTTTGAAATGGGTATACGAGCGTTTTCTTCATATATTTTCTGAAGATAAAAAACCTTATATTTTCGATTGCGCAGTCCTTTTTACCGGACTCATGCAAAATATTCTTCAAACAAGTAGTGCTATGAAAGAAGCCATACCAACGCATCATATTACTAACTACTGTATAGATCGAATTGTAACTATTTTAGAAGATATAAGTGAAAAAGAAGTTCAGCTTTTCACACAAGATAAAGTCCAAAAACTATTTCCTAACAGTGATTATATTGACTTTTTTAACAATGATTTTTGCTTTGCAACTCTTCATTTGAAAAAAAATATTGAAAAAGTTGTTCCAGCTAATGATCCAAAATTATCTTCCTATCTTAACCTAGTTTATTTTATTCAAGAAGAAATTATGAATCATACAGAACCAAGAGTTTTCTTAATTGAGAGCGCACTTTTATCATTACAAACCTGTTCACTAATTAATGATTCGAAAGAGTTCAAAGAGTTTAAAAAGATATTATGGACAAAAATCTAATGAAAAAAATAGCATCCTATCATAATTCAACTAACTGAATGTCAGATTTTTTATCCTTCTTTTCCCAAAAAGCATAGGCGTGGTCTATGCTTTTTGGGATTTCTTATAAATTAAAACGTTTGCTAGATAATGCATAGAGACCACAACAACATACATAAATCCCAGCAATTATAAAAATCGTTTCCATCTGAACGATATCACAATAGATCCAAGTAAACCATCCCTAATGGCAAAGCACAAGAATTTGAAACCTGTAAAGGCTAAACATTCTCCCGTATCAATAGTTCAACTTTTTCTTGTAATAAAACTCTAATTGGAGCATGATAATAGGCATCGTAATTCCAATTAGAAAATTAAATCTAAATAAATGAGAAAGTTGCTTCATTATATTATTCACTACCAATATTTTTCGCTTGCGGAAAATCCGCAATAAATCGACTATTCAATTGATGTAGTTCATCCCAATAATTTTTATAAGATTCACTTGAAATTTTTAAATTAGGAATAAACACTTCATAATATCCGTTTTTTTTCTGAAACTCTTTTAAAGTTTGTTGCATCCGATATGCAAGACTTGCTTTAAATTCCTCTGAATTACGATAGTTCATATACCAATTAATAGTGTCCTTATGATTTTGGATATATCCATCATAGTCGTTAAACGCTTGCTTAATCCCTTGACCCATTTGACTAAATTCCCTATCACTTAATACATCTAATTGTTCCGTTAAAAAGTCTTGTATGTCCTTATCAAATTTTAAATCATCAACAGAATCTAGAAATTTAATTACTGCATTATAGGCCATTATTTTTTCAGGGCTATCAATCTGTCCATCTAAAAACATTCCGAAATGAGCATATAAATACCTTCCAAAAAAGCCCGGAAATGCTTGTAACAATTTATCTTTAATTCTTATATACGGGTCTAATTTATGCTCAATTTCTTGAAATGCCTTATCGATAGAAAGGTTATTATCCAAAAATTGATTTAAGTATTCTTTTTGTGCTTTTAGTTGATCCAGCTGAAAAGCTTGTTTTAATTGAAAATCCTTTAAAGCAACATGCTTATCATTACTATTCAACATTAGCTTAATATCACGAACACTCATTCCTAGTTTTCTCAGAACATAGATTTCTTTTAATCTAACAACAGCTTGTTCATTATAGGTTCGATATCCATTGCTATCATAATTTGTAATAATTAAGCCTTCATGTTCATAGTAGCTTATAGCTTTCTTAGTAAGCTTACACAATTTAGAAACCTCACCAATATACATGGGGATCACCTCATATTATTTCACAATCTTACATTCCTACCTTAAACCATTTCCAAAGGTCCTAGTCAATAACATCTCCTAATACTAATTTAGAAAGTGATTAGCCAACAAATTTTTGTTGGCTATTCGTTACTAATTTCAATTGTATTTAAAAAAACTTTGTCTTAACCTACTAATCGAAGTAGACAGGAAGTTCAGGATTAGCCAAATATTGAAATGCTTTTTCAATTTGCGATTTGGTATTTCGGGCTTCTGATAATGATGGTATTTCATCTTCTGCAAAAAAATCCACCTCTTCTGTTTCAATTCCTCTAATAGGTTGACCACCAATTATGTCACATTGAATGAATATCTTATATACATGATAAAGAGATGGTGGATGAGGATGGTGAGATGTATCAAATACTGCTAACAATCTATTTGCCTTTACATCAAATCCTGCTTCTTCCTTTACTTCTTTAATAGCAACTTGGCTTGGTGATAAACCAACGTCGCCCCATCCTCCAGGTAAAGACCAATTCCCATCACTATTTTCTTTCACCATTAATATTTTTTTATCTCGAAAAATCACTGCTCGTATGTCGACTTTAGGTGTAGCATATCCTTTTTCATTGGCAAACAGAGCTTTTACTTCTTGTTGCTTTATTCCTGAATGTTCGGCTATTATTTCTATACTTAAATCTTGTATATGTGCAAATCTTTCTATATCGTAAATATCCTTGGAGTATGTTAATCCAGTCTGAGCAATTGCCTGTAACTGCTTTGCCCAATAAAGCCATTTAGGTTCCATATGAATAACCTCCTAAAATATGAGCGTCTATCATTCCATAATGATCTTATTATTGTTCTTTAGCTTTCTTTTTGTGTCGATACAACCTCTTGCTCCAAACTTAATAACGCTCATAATATTGTACGTAAACTTGTCTAATTTTCCTCGACCATTGTCTCTAAATAATGAAACTTTATAGACAAAATATTATAGATTATACTCTATTATAGTTCCTTATTTGAAGAAAACGACATATTGCAAAGAGTATAATCAACTTGTCTCTTCCAAGCTCGTTTTTCACAATATAACAGCTTGAATATACATAACTTAGTGGATTAAATAAATATATAAGTATCTGGAGGACAATAATGAAGGGTCTAATTATAAAATCACCATGGATTGATTACATTTTAGAAGGTAAAAAAACTTGGGAAATTAGAGGATCGAATACTCATATTAGAGGAAAAATAGCCCTTATTAAAAGTGGTAGTGGAATGGTGCTTGGTACTGTAGATTTAGTAGATAGTAAGAAATTATGTCTTCAAGAGTATCAACAAAGTGAAAGATATCATCTTGTACCACCTCAAGACTGTCAACAAGTTCCCTATAAAAATACATATGCTTGGGTTTTCGAGAATCCTATTTTATTTGAAGAGCCGATACAGTATAAACATCCAATGGGTGCTGTAATATGGGTTAATCTTTTAGTGATTTAATAAAGATTGTTGATTTTAAAAAAGTTTGATGAATATAATCGGCTGATAAAATGAATAATTGATTGGAGCCTAAATTGTATGATATTGCTACTAAAGCAACGTGCAAGGCGTGCCCAAAAAAGCCTAGGAATAAAAAGCATGGATTTTTATCCCTTGCTTTTCTCCCATATGATTTACTTCGGAAGTGTCAGTTGCCAAAACATCCTAAATTTATTAACAACCAACCGAACATTATACTAAATGAATAATTATCCATGACATTAACACACCACCATCACTCAAATTCTCGTAAAGATATTATAATAAAGAGATACATGTAGCTTCTTTGCTAGATGAAAAAGGAAACTTTTATTAAGTTTTTATATTTAGTTGTGAACAATAAAAGCTCAATATAGAGGTGAGATCGCAATTCTGTATATATCATTTTAAAAAAATCGGAGGCTTAATAGCCTCCGATTAATTCGCTGTTTGTACAAACTGTTTTTCACGCCAAAAAACAGTGATCACCAATCCAATGACAAGTATTAACGATGAAAATAGATATGGAAAATTAATATTAACATCGAAAAGAATACCAGCCAAAGATGGACCTACAATATTGCCCAAACTTGTATAAGCTGAATTCATTCCAGCAACAAAGCCTTGATCGCTTCCAGCCATTCTTGAAAGATACGTCGTTAGTGCAGGACGCAAAATATCAAACACTAAGAAAATGATACAAGTGTTTAAAAGAATAAGCCAAAAGTGCCCAATAAAAGTTGAAACAACAGCACAAATAGCACCTACTACTAAACAAAGCTGAATAAGTTTCTTTTCTCCAATCCAATCTACCATTCTATCAAACATAAATAGTTGAGCAATGACGGCAATAATGGATGAAATCGTTAGAATAGTGGCAATATCTCTAGGTGTAAAGCCAAATTTATGGTCTGAAAATAAACTAAACACTGTTTCATATGCTGAAAGACCAAATGCCAGCACGAAAACAATGACAAAAGCAATTAAATACATAGGCTTGAATGACTTCAAGATTTCTTTAAAGAAATTGCTCTTAGCACTAATAGCTGCTCGTTCACTTAATTCGTGTTTCGTTAAAGGTTCCTTCAGTATAAATAAGGAAATCAATGCTACAATGAATGAAATGACCGCAGCAAAATAAAACGGTGCTCTAACACCAAATTCTGCTACAAATCCACCTATACCTGGACCAATAATAAATCCTAAGCTAATTGCTGCTGAAATATACCCCATTGATTTTGGACGTTCTTTAACTGTGGTAATATCAGCCATATAGGCGGTTACCCCTGGCATAATAAACGCCGCACTTACACCACCCAAAATTCTCGAAAAGAATAATACCCATACATCCTCACCTAAACCAAAAATAAGCTCAGATAAAGAAAAAACAAATAATCCTAATACAATAATGATTTTTCTTCCAAAACGATCAATCCATTTTCCCGCAAATGGAGACATAATGAATTGCGTGAGCGAAAACGCAGCCATCATATACCCCATCGTGCTACCAGAAAGGTGCATTTCGTCAATGAAAGTCGGCATAATTGGAACAATTAATCCAATACCTAAGAAAACGATAAAGATATTTAGCAAAAGCATGGTGACAACAAATTTATTCTTAGACATTTTCTATCCACTATACTCCTTTTCTACTACTTAATTTTCTACTTTTTTTTCTCATTTTAGATTATCACATCTAAAGAGTTTAAACAGAACAAAATAGTTAGTTTTATATTTTCTTAGTAAAGTATTTTTTATAGTATCTCCGTTCACTTTAGCATTAACTCCATAACTATACTGTATAACAAAAAAAGGATTAAACGCCTATAAGTAACTTGTTC
Organism: Bacillus sp. AP8; assembly: GCF_000321185.1. Taxonomy (NCBI): domain Bacteria; kingdom Bacillati; phylum Bacillota; class Bacilli; order Caryophanales; family Bacillaceae; genus Bacillus; species Bacillus sp. AP8. The sequence continues at coordinate 3,947 of NZ_CAPG01000002.1, read as the reverse complement.
AATCCTCATCTACTATGTAATTTAAACTGGATTCTATTCAAGCAAATGGATGATTCAATTATTTTTGAAATTGAAGACCATGGTCCTGGTATACCTACTGCTTCAAAGGTATTTATCTTCGATCGCTTTTATCGAGTAGATCCATCGAAACCTGATAAGAATCACGTCGGATTAGGCTTCAGTATTAAACATAACGAATTTCCTATCATTATGATTGTACGATTAAGAAAAATATAAGAGGAACGAGGAAAAGTGAAAACATCAAGAATGTCTCATTTCCTGAACTAAGAAAAACACTAACCAATACTGTGATTAGTGTTTTTCGAATGTATTTCCGATCTTTTTTCTGAAATTTAGCCTCTTTGAATGGCTGTCGCTAACTGCTGAAGTCGGAGCTTATTCTTAATCACAAATCCTCTGCCTTGCTTTTCAATATATCCTGCTTCACTAAATTGTGCGAGTACATGTAGCAAATGTCGATACGAAACACCTAGATATTCACAAACTTCAGTATGCTTCTCTTTATAAAAATAATCGTCAGCAGATAATAATATAAATTCAGCGAGTCTGTTTTCAAGCGGATATGCTCGACTCACTGAATATTTCGCAGCCATAATCGTTTCCTTATAACTTAAAAATGTACATAAGTATTTCAAAAACGTCGCATCATGTAGCAACTGGTCTTTACATGCACGGACAGGAATGGCAAAACAAACCGTCTTCGTTGCTGTTTGAATACCTTTTGAGTAATACTGTTCATGTAATAATTCAATTTCACCAATAAATGCCCCAGGCTGTATAAAATTTAAAAGAGAAACCTTTCCATTATGATGTGTATAATAAATTTTTGCCTTGCCCTCGATTAAGTAGTATAAATATTCCGGAAAAGACCCTTCTTGAATGATATATTCACCACATTCAAATTGATGTACTTGAATCAAATCGATAATCGGAAATGAAAAGTGCGACTGAATTGGATATTTTTCAATGAATGTGCTACGTATAGGTTCAGATAATATATGCATACCTATTTCCCCTTCCAAATAATAACAACTTGTACGAACTTCTTGTCTAGGTTCTACCCTTTTTATAAAAGTATGAGATATCTCATATTATTGTAAAAAAACCCGTGCTATGATGCAATGAGTACGGAGGGATTTACATGAATAATCAGCGATGGATGTCGCAAAACTTTTTTGCATTTTTTATCACATGGGGAATATTTTTACCCTATTGGACAGGATGGCTTGTAGAAGCAAAAGGATTGAGTGTCTCAGATGCTAGTTTAATAATGAGCTTTGGACTTGCTGCTCGAGGAGCTTCTACACTATTTGCTTTTCCACTAGCTTCAAGGTATTGGAGCAATAAAATGGTCATAGTGATTTTAACGGTGGGAGCACTTTTATCTGCACTTTTATATATTCCAGCAAACTCATTCTCATCTCTGTTTGCTGTAACAATTATTTTTAGTTTATTTTATCCTGCACTTATGCCAGCACTTGATAGTACAGCAGGTATATTAGTGCAACATGGGCGACTTCATTACGGAAAAAGTCGTTCTTATGGTTCTATTGGGTTTATTGTAGCTGTTCTTATTCTCAGCGTTATGACAGGTTATTTTGGCGATTCAGCTATTTTATGGGCTATGATTTTCGGACTAATCGCTATGCTATTCCTTCATAGTTTCGTATCAGCACCTCAAGTACTATTAACAAAACCAGTTAAGAATCAAAAGAAAAAAGCATTATCCATTCGTAGTTTATGGAGCATTAAAGGATTTCCATTAGTACTATTAATTGTCATCTTGCTACAAGGCGCTCACGCTTCCTACTATAATTACGGTTATATTTATTTGCAGGATCTAGGTGTTTCGAAATATTATATTGGAATGATCATAAATATCGGTGTATTATTTGAAATACTTTATTTTGCAAAAGCCGATAATCTATTTGGTAAATGGAAACCAGCTTCATTACTTATATTAGCATCTGTTGGTTCTACTTTACGCTGGCTGTTAGTCGCTTTCTTTCCAAATGTTTGGATATTTATTTTATCACAAAGTTTACACGCACTATCATTTGGGGTAGCACATTACGCCTTTATTTTATATATCACACAAAAACTACCAAAAGAACAAATTCCGAATGCACAGGGCGTATATTCTGCCTTAGCTTTAAGCTGGAGTACAGCCATTTTAACACTGCTAGGTGGATCATTATATGAAATTTCGCCAAGTTATGCCTTTTTAGGGATGATTATTTGTACGATACCTGCTCTTTTATTAGCTTTAAAATTCCAAACACAAAAAAAATATCATATCGAACCAGGAAAGTAAGACATTTTGTTCTCTCTCTTTTATTAGCAATATATTGCTGATCATTTTCACAAGAAATGAACGGGTGAATGACGATTATCAACAAATAACATAAACCTCATGCAAAGGCTGTCTTCATTGTGATTCATCATCACTTTAAGACAGCCTTTTCTCTCAACTATTCTATAATTCTCTTATACAAATAATAATGATCAAAGCCTTCTGGAAAATTCTCAAGCACACCTAATACCTGAAATCCTAGCTTTTGATAAAAATCAGGAGCTTGAAAACTAAATGTATCAAGTTTCATTAAGTTACAACCTTTTTCTAAAGCTACTTTTTCAGCAATCTCTATTAGTTTTTTTCCTTGACCTTGACCCCGTAATTGATCATCAACCCATAGAATTTCAATTTGCAAACAATTCCAATCAATATATCCTAAAATACCACCAAGTATTTTATTATCATCATTTTTAAGAATGATACTAACTTTTTCAATATTCGTATAGGAAACATGCCTTTGATTATAGCTCACTAAGTTCTTTCTAACATATTCGGCATCTTCCGCATCCCACCCTATTTTCACTTGTAGCTGTTCGTTCATAATAAGACACATCCTCTCTTTACCATCACTCTTATATCGGAAACAATACTTATCTTTGTTTCTAATTCTTCCTTATTGTTTGGATAACACTAGAAATTCATCTAATTTATCTAAAGTAATTAAGTTATGATTACATTTTTGACTATCCAGACAAATGTAATTTCCTCTTTTAGTAAAGGTACCTTGTACAGTTCCTTTTTTCTCCGTCATGAATAACCCTACTTCTTCTATTTTATTACACAATACACAAATCCCTTTTTTATTTAGTGGTTTACAAGTTCCTTGTAAACCTGTAAGCTTACCTTCATGATACGTTACAATATACTTTTTTTGCGAACCTTTATCGTCCCAGCCTAAATATGAAATCTCTCTAAGATTCATGCCTTCTAAAACCGGTACCTTTAATTTCTTTACTTTAGGAAATAATTTTTTTATCTGTTGTTCCGATACTTCAAATGGCATAACAAAAGGCTTTATAGTATTTAAAAATGCTTCAGCTTGTTCCTTATCTTTAATCTCACTAATAGGATTTAACAGCTGTTTTTGCTCCTCACTTTCCTCTAAGAACATGTATAAAACTTTTTCTACAGCAAGAGACTTTAATGCCTGTAAAACCGCTCTATCATTTGAGGACGAATGTCCATTAACTAAAATTTGAGTTTGATACTTTATAAAATTATACTGATCATTTCTAATAAATGGGGTCATTTTCATCATTCCAATCCATAATTGTAACCGTATAGTCGTACCTATATTTTATATAATTTAACTGCATTGTAAAATGCCGAAAACGAGTAGGAAACAAACTCACCATAAAAAGAGGCTATCTAAAAAGAAGGCAGGTTCTAAAAGATTGTTGTTTTGTAATGGCTCTGTTCGTAGGCATTGTTTCTTTTGATTTCCCTTTCTTATTTAACTAACGGAGCAGCATTCCTGTAATGAATGAAAATGAGATTTGAGCATAAAAAGACCTCTTGATATGATGAAGTTGTCCTAATTGGCGGGCAGCTAAGGGACAACTTCATCATA
>NZ_CAPG01000003.1:0-134373 GCF_000321185.1 Bacillus sp. AP8 | reverse complement strand
GCTTCAGTCTTTTTTTATTTATTTCCCCTTAAATACAGGTTTTCTTTTTTCAACAAATGCTTGGATACCTTCTTGGTGATCTTCTGTTTTTCTCATACATGCTTGTCCATACTTTTCTAACTCAAGAACCTTTAGCAATGCTGGACGTTTTCTTTCTGCTAGAATTTTCTTTGTTCGAATCATCGCTTGTAGAGGGCTTTGAAGCCATTGTGAAACTTTTGCTTCAACAGAATTCTCTAAATCATCTGTCACTTCATGAATAATGGTTTTTTGTAAAGATTCTTCTGCTGACATTAATTTACCTTCCCAAATAAGCTCTTTAGCCTTAGCATCGCCAAGTCTTTCGCTTAAGAAAAAGTGAGCACCACCATCAGGAATTAAACCAATACCAATGAAATTCATTGCTATCTTCGCTTCACGATCTGCAACTATATAGTCTGTCGCTAATGCAATACTTAAACCTAATCCAGCAGCAGCACCTTGAACAGCGCAAATTGTAAGCTTTGGCATACAATAAAGAGAAACAGCGATATCACTTAAATAATCCATAATTGAGTAGAAGCCTTTTTCTTCACCTAATTGCAACATCATTTTAATATCGCCACCAGAAGAAAACGCTTTCCCAGCACCCTTTAAAATAACCACATCAATGTCATCATCATAACTTACATCCTTTAAAATTTGTGCTAAGTTTTTTAAAGTATCTACATCCAATGCATTTAATGATTTCGGTCTGTTTAATTCAATTGTTGCAACCTTCCCTTTTTTATGCACTAATACTGAATCTGTTTGAGAAGCAAAATTGACTTCTGTCAAGAAAATTCCCCCTTAAATTTCGTAATGAATACTTACTCATTTCTATTATAACTTTAGCTGAATAACTGGCAAACTAATAATTTAAATTTTCTTAATACTCAAACCAAAAAGCACTTTATGAATAAAAAGGAGGTGTCTAAAAAGTTCAAATTTGAACATGATCACTTAATGAGGGGTAATATTCTAAATTTCTTTTGTAGAAAGAAGATAAGCTCTTCGTGTGCCATATGAAAATTCAAATGATATAGAACGTAGAAACCTCTGAAAAGTGTTTTTCAGAGGTCCCTATTTACAACTTATTTAAATAGTTGTTTAATAATTTCTATTTTATCGTTCGTATATTTCTCATAGCCATCATTATATGACTTTGGATCTTTTGGATTTGCAAAACGCTCAATTACACCCGTTACTGGATTTATAAATTTACTTGCTGCACCACAGCCGATTCCAATAATCGTTTGCTGTTCCTCCATTATCATTATATTGTAAATACTTTCTTGACCTTCGAATGAATATCCTACATTTTCAAGGTTACCTAAAATATTTTGTTGTCTGTATAAATAATATGGATGATAATTATTTTCTGCAGTCCATTTTTCTGCCATAGTCATCATTTTTTCGACTTCCGGGCGATCAGCAACTTTATATTTCTCCTTATTCTGTGTCATTTCTGAAGCACGCTTAAACGAGAGCGTATGCACTGTTAATGATTCTGGCATGAGTTTTTTCGTTTCATCTAAGGAATGCTGTAACTCTTTTACACCCTCACCTGGTAAGCCAATGATTAAGTCCATATTAATATTATTCATACCCATTTCTCTGGCTAAGTGGAATTTATCTATTGTTTCTTGTACGGTATGATGGCGACCAATTGCCTTTAAAGTTTCGTCTGTATAAGATTGAGGATTAATACTAATTCGATCAATATTCCACTTATTTAATACAGCTAATTTTTCTGGCGTAATCGTATCTGGTCGTCCTGCCTCAACCGTAATTTCTCTTACATTCTCTACATCTGGAAAAGATCTATACATTTCTTCATACATAGCATCCATTTCTTCAGCTGTAACACTCGTTGGCGTCCCACCACCATAATAAATAGTAGTGATTTTAATATTCATTTCTTTCAAAACTTTACCAATCTCTTGCATTTCGTAATGTAACCCATATAAAAATGAATTTACATTACCCTTTTGCGTCTTGATTGCATAAGCAGGAAAAGTACAATATGCACATTTTGTAGGGCAGAATGGGATTCCTATATATATACTTACCTCTCTCTGTAAGCTATATAAATCAGGTATTACCTTCAACTGACGGTCTACAATTTCTTGCATTAGATGGATCTTCTCATCGCTAATTTTATATTGTTCATGTAACATCATATGAGCCTCTTCTTTTGAAATACCAGCTCGTAGTGTTTTATGAAGTAATTTAGTTGGTCTAATTCCCGTTAAAAAGCCCCACTTTTGTTCAATTCCTGTCATTTCCTGTAGGGCAGTTAAATATGCTAAGGATACAGCATTCTTCATTTGCTTAAACACTTCTTTTTTCTCTGTACCTTTATATTCTTTTTCACAAAAACTCGTATAAACTTTATTTGTGACACGATTTTTCAACTGAAGAGAAACTTCGATTTTCTCTTTTTCTTCTAATTGAAAAGTCGCCTCAAGCTCTGCCTCAGGAAGCGGAGTTAAGCTTACCTTAGACTCTTCAAAAAACAAGTTCAATATTAATCTTAACGGTCTATGAAAGCCTTCATCCTGCAATCCTCTAATTTCTATTTGCAACCAAATCACCTTTAATTCGTATATTTTTCAATTGATTTCTGCTAATAGTGTACATAAACGAAATAACAAGGTCAATATATTAGAAAAGCGCAAGCGCCTTGGTCAGTCCCGACCAGCATAAGACAAACTGGCTAGATGGTGTTCTTTACCTTCTGAACAGATTGACTTATGACCTCGAGGGGCTAAGACGCTTAAGCTAGACAATAAACAAAGTCCAAATTTATACATTCTAGTCTATAATAAAAAACGCCACCGATCCTATTTAGTATAGCGGTATCTAAAAGAGAATCACAAATCTATTGAAATTTTCATTCATTAATATGTTCCATTTCAAAAAGGAGATATACGTAGGTAATAAAAAGAAGACGAAAAGAGGGTAGCTTCTCCCTTCTCTCGTCTTTCCAAGTATGGCTACATGAACTTTAGTAACCAAAGAAAAATGAATCATGTCTCCCCGTATACTATTTCAAAAGCTTCATTTTTTCTAAAAACTTAATCTGATATTGCTTACGAAATAGTTCCTTCACCATATACGCTACTCCATCATCATCATTCGTTCGGGTAATCCAATCAGCTGCGTTCTTCAAAATTGCATTTCCATTCCCCATCGCCACACCAACTCCCACATTCTCAATCATTTCGAGATCGTCCGTACTATCACCTATTGATACCATTTCATTTCTTTTGACTTCTAAATATTCGGCTAAGTATTGTAATCCATTCCACTTACTCACGCCTTCTGAAACAATTAGAATACTTCCTGATTCTTTTTTAACAATTGATATGTCAGAAAACATACTTTTAATTATCTCCACAATATCTTGTTTCTGCTTAGTATTTGAAAAAGCTACTTCAATACTTAAAGGATTAGAAGGATTATCTTTTAGATAATCACTAATATGATCTACATAGTGTTGTGAAAACAATGTTTGTTCACTAACATACATAACGGCTTTCCCTAAAAAATTTTCTGGTAAATTAATTCTGTTTGCAACCTGCTGTTCTTCATAATTTAATTTTATTTGGCAATTACTATTCTCTAAAATTTTTACTATATCTAAAGTTGTATCTTCTGAAATTTTTTTAACAAATAAAGGCTTTGTTATATTTAATCCAACAAATGCCCCTTGAGCTGCTACAATCATCGGAGTGATTTTTAAAGACTTCGCTACTTTTTTGCATGCCTGAAAGTTACGGGAAGTTACAAGAACAACCGTGACGCCTTTCGAATCCACATATTCAATAGCTTCTTTCACTGCCTTGCTATAACGGCCATTCGATTGTAATAACGTTCCATCTATATTAACCGCCAATAGTTTATAAATCATGATGATCTCCCCTTACAAGTAATTGTAGTACTTCTTATTAATATGAAAGCCAAGGACATGATAGAACATTAGACAAGCCGGCACCATTTATTTACGATCACTTTGTGAAGTACTAGTTTTTTATCATCCTTCCCTTATTGTTCCTATTCTCTATACAATGATGTGACCCCTTCTCAACAAAACCATTCTCGATATCCCCTATAAATTAAGAAGCAAAATATCCAAAAAGAACAAAAAAATAGACTGTCACCAAAGTCGTTGACGATCTATTTTTTCAGTTTACTCTTCTTTTTATTGCATCATTGGTCCGTAAAGTTCTTCTAACGGCTTCATGATAATTTTATTTAATTCTGCCACTAACATGCTCATACGTTGTTCAGCGGCGATTAGCTTTGAAATTGTATCATTTTGTTGAACTAATTGTAATAATTTTTGCGCATGATCGACTTCTTCTTGGGTAATTTCTTGACCCATCATTTGTTTCTGTTGAAGTTTCATTTGCATTTCTCTAAAATTATCGAACATTTTCTTAGCAACTTCATCTTTATTAACCGCTTCATAAAGTTTTTTCAATTCTATATATTCATTACTTTCTTTAATACCTTTTTCTAATTCGTAAGCTACATCATAGACATTTACACTCATTGGTAACACTCCTTAAATCTTTATGTTTTCACTTTTTCTGATTAATAGATGAATCATTTTACAGTACAATAGCAATAAGCCCTTGAACTACTCCAATTAATCCCCCTAATAATGCACCTAAAAAAGTAATCATACTTAACTCACTTTTCATTATCGAAAGAACCATTTCTTCTAGTCGTTCTACTGGAAATGAATCAACTTGATCCCGAATAATATCCTTTAAACGAAGGTGTTCCATAAACATTTCTACATGTATAAAGAGTCTTTCAAAGATTTCATCCATCACCTTAGGTAAAATCTTATCGACAAGTATTTCCTCGTTTTGCTCAACTAGCTGGGAAATTGTCATTGAAAAGTACTTTTCTAATTGTAACATGTTTATTAGTTCTTTTTGCAATGGTTCTATAAATCTTTCTATGCGCCATTTTTCATACACATCTTCAACTGTACGCTCTTTCAATGTATGCAGCTCATTACGAATTAATTCATTAATTAATTCTTTCGTGCTTTCTTTGTTCAAAAATTGTTGTATTTCTGGAGAGATTTTATCAACCAATCGTTCGTTTTTCATAAACATTTGTAGCATATTCCAGAGCATACCTTTGTCACGAAAAAAGTCCTCTATCATGCTTTCAATTTGTTTTTTGCCTTCTGGACTATTAAAATAATCTCTTCCTTTTCCTAACAAAAACTCTGTAAAGTCTGGAATCTTCTCTTCAATCACATTAAATAATTCATTGGGTACAATCTGTCCTAAAGTATTTATCTTATGAATTTCAATCCACTTATTGATTTCAGCTTTTGTAATAGCTGTTATCTTCTCTTCAACATTTTCTTGTGCTTTTGGAAATCCTAATTTATTTAAAATCTCTCCAATGGTCATATGCGACTGCTTTAATTTTCTTATATTTTCTTGTAACCATTGAATTAATTCCGTGCGAAATTGCTTTGTAATTAGTTTTTGTTTTATACTTTCTGCAGTAAGTAAATGATCGACAACCATTTTCCCCATCTGTTCAGCTAGTTCACTTCTTCTTTTTGGAATTAATCCTGGTGTGAACGGCAACTTTTTCCCAAATACATAAACCGTATTATATGGTCTAAAAAGCATTTTAATTGCCAAATAATTAGTAAAACCACCAATTACCGCACCAATCACAATCATAAAGAGAATAGTGATTACATTATTCATATGTCCTGCCCCTTTTAATCAAAGTACGATCTTACTCTTTTATACGTTCCATATTATATTAATTTGTAGGAAAATAGCAAATTAGGAACGATACACTTGGAGATTTAGTGTAAAATAATAAACAACTTTATTAGTTTATATCCAAACATCAGAATTGATATTTAACGAAGAAGGATGATGTATCTTGATCAATAAATTAAAACGTCACTATCCTAATACGGTAAGTGAAAAAACAGCACTCGAATCTGCTCACGACTATTTCTGGGTTTCAGAAAACGGTAATTCGATTGGTATTCCCATTAAGCAGTTAACAGTGCAAGAAAAACGTTTACTAACCATGCTTTTCCAAAGCTCAGATCAGGCATTTAATTTTAATAAATCAGAGCAACAATTAAATTGGTATCAATTTTTCTCTCAAGGTAAACAACTACCTATTACAAATTGGAGTAAAATCCGTCTTATTTATTTTTCCATATCAAGCTCTTCCTTCACACATTCAGATATAGAAGAAGCTTTCTTGTCTTTTTTTTCAGAAGATAGTCTACTCATTTGGGAGAATCAGAACTCCGGATACATAATTGAGAATTATTCATATGAAATTGTTCCCTTCGAAGAATTAAAAGAAATAATCAGTGCATTTGAAAGTGATTTTTTCGTGAAATTATTTTTGTTTGCTGGAAGCTTTCACGAAGTAAATGAAGAACTACTATTTCACAATATGATGGAAAAAAAGTGTTTTACGATTGGATTACAGCAACTGCCTAATCATAGAGTCCATTCCATTAGAACATTGTTTCCCCATTTGCTCTCAAATGGTATTGTTTCAGAGAAAGATTGGTATATCTACGAAATACTAGGTGATACGGCAAATGATACTGAAATGATTCACACAATAAAAACCTACTTAACCTTAAATAGAAATGCTACTTTAACTGCCAAACAATTATTTATTCATCGTAATAGTCTACAATATCGAATTGATAAGTTCACTGAAAAAACGGACCTAGATATAAAAAATTTCCATGACGCTATGTTAGTATACATCTGTATTTTATTATTATAAGAAAAAAGAACACTTCATATTAGTATCAAGTACTTAAATAAGACCTTCGAAAATCTTAGGTGCTGAAGCTAGGAACAAAACTAAATCATCTTGTAAAAACAACAGTGCACAAAATCACGCTTACATTTTTGTGCACTGTACACGTTTCACAAAAAAATGTTACCGTTTACAATACACCTATAACATTCTTAAGGAATTAATGGAGGTCGTAAAAATGGCTGAATTACGTTTAGAACATATTTATAAAATTTATGATAATAAAGTTACTGCTGTAGAAGATTTTAATTTGCATATTGAAGATAAAGAATTTATCGTTTTTGTTGGTCCATCTGGATGCGGAAAATCAACAACACTACGTATGATTGCTGGTTTAGAGGAAATTTCAAAAGGTGATTTTTATATTGATGGAAAGCGAGTAAATGATACTCCACCTAAAGATCGTGACATCGCTATGGTTTTCCAAAACTATGCTTTATATCCACATATGTCAGTCTACGATAATATGGCATTTGGTTTAAAACTACGTAAAATGCCTAAAGCAGAAATTGACAAACGTGTACAAGAAGCTGCAAAAATCCTAGGATTAGAAACTTACTTAGATCGTAAGCCAAAGGCACTTTCTGGTGGACAACGTCAACGTGTTGCTTTAGGACGAGCTATTGTACGTGATGCTAAAGTATTCTTAATGGATGAGCCACTTTCAAACTTGGATGCTAAACTACGTGTAACGATGCGTTCTGAAATTGCAAAGCTTCACAAACGCCTAAACACAACTACAATTTATGTAACACATGACCAAACGGAAGCAATGACAATGGCAACTCGTCTTGTAGTTATGAAAGATGGAATCATTCAACAAATCGGTTCTCCGAAAGAAGTATATGAAAATCCTGAAAATGTTTTCGTTGGTGGTTTCATCGGATCACCAGCAATGAACTTCTTAAATGGTACATTAAAAGAAGGTTTCTTCCAATTTAACACTTCTAAAGTAGCTGTTCCTGAAGGTAAAATGAAAATGCTACGTGATCAAGGATACGTTGGAAAAGAATTAATACTTGGGATTCGTCCAGAAGACTTCCATGATGAGCCATTATTTATTCAATCTTCACCTGATACGAAGATTACAGCTCATATTGATGTATCCGAGCTTATGGGTGCTGAATTTATGCTTTATTCTTCTATTGATGGCCAAGACTTTGTTGCACGAGTAGATTCTCGTACAATCGTTTCTGCTGGACAAAGCTTAGATTTAGCTTTAGATATGAATAAAGCACAATTCTTCGATAAAGAGACAGAAAAACGAATTCGCTAATTAATGAAATAACATAGCATATTTTCGAAGGCGTCCAAAAAAAGCTGAGCTTTAATTGGACGCCTTCTATTTTATCTTGGCTTTGTGAATGTTCCTGTTGATTGTTGAAAAATCGAAACTTGTGTATTCCTGCTAGAGAAGCGAGCAAGATAAAACAACTCATAGCAAGCAGGTTGGGCACTCGCTAAGTACGAAGCGCACAGATGAATTATTAACAATAATGAATATGAACACAGCCTATATCGATATTTATTACAGCTGAAATAGGGAATAATGATTCCTATATTTCGTCATAGGAATCTCTCAATGGCCATTCATTATATTCTCTATTTAGCACCTAAGAGTAACCAAGACTAATAAAGATAATTTGTCACAAAGTAACTTATTATAATGGAGAGAGGTTAAACGTCTCATTTAATAGTAACACCTGTAAGTTATTCCAAGATTTCTACGTATTCTTCAAATCCACATTGTTCACATAAAAAATAGTGCACACAAATTTTATTTTCAATGGAATGTTCATTACCATCCACCTGTTTTAATGTTTCAATATCTTCATATGCACTATAGGTATCGAGATAATCTGTTATTTTTCCTTTGTCTTCTAATTCGGCTGAGCATCGTTGACAGTTTTGGCAGATCGTTTGCAAACCATTACATAAAGGGCAAATAGACAAGTTTAATCCATCCTTTACATTAAATCTCTTCCTTCTACTATTTTTTAAAATTTAAAAAGCAAACATACAATCCATTAATTACCAACATATTTTTCTATACATTCTCTCATACTATTTTTAAGCAACAACTTACTGGGTTTAGCCAAATATAAGGGCCGATAACTTGGTAATCAATTGATGAAACAAGTTTATCTAGTAGCTGGTGCAACTCCAGATGACCCAACCAAAATTACCATGCTGAAATCTTTAATGCTTACATATGTGCTACATTGAAGCTTCAGCAAAAAATTAATCAAAAACTAAAAAAGCGAGGGTTTAGTATGCAAAACCAAACATCAAGAAATTCATCAAATGCACTTGTAGTCCAAGGAGCACAGGCAGCGATTGATCAAATGAAATATGAAATTGCAACAGAGTTTGGTGTTACTCTTGGACCAGATGCAACTTCACGTGCAAACGGCTCAGTTGGTGGCGAAATTACAAAACGCTTGGTACAAATGGCTGAGCAACAATTAGGTGGCTCATTTAAATAACAAATTCATACTTAAATAATAATGAAAAGCTCCATACCTTTTAAAAAGGCATGGAGCTTTCATTTGATTCACATTAATATTATTGTTCTGGTCTAGTTAACAACGTGTAACCAACAAAGAAGAAAAGAGTTACGACACTAGCAATCGCAAGCGTAACTGAAAAAAGTTCCATTTCCATAATAATCATCCCCCTATGATCATGGTTATCTTTCTTATTGTAAAAATAACATACGTTACCTTCCATTTTTGGAATAAAAAAGTAATTTTCCATGACGTAACGGTGAACGTTATATGAACACAAATGGTGAAGGCACTACTAATTACACAATTGCTTTAGCTGTCCCCATTTGCATCTGGTACATGTTAAAGTATCTCCCTTTTAACGTCAAAAGTTCATCGTGAGTTCCTCTTTCTACGATTCGACCTTTATCTAATACTAAAATGCAATCCGCATTTTTAATTGTCGATAATCGGTGAGCAATAATAAAGGTTGTTCTGCCTTTTTTCAAAATCTCTAATGCTTGTTGTATTAAAAACTCTGTTTCTGTATCAATATTTGATGTTGCTTCATCTAGAATTAATACAGCTGGTTTAAATGCAAGAGCTCTGGCAAATGAAATCAGTTGTCTTTGTCCAGAAGAAAGTGTACTTCCTTTTTCAACTACTGGTGCATCCATTCCTCCATCAACTTGATTTAATACTTTAAACGCTCCCACATCTGTTAACGCTTGTTCTACCATTTCCCTTGTAATACTTTCATCCTGTAAATTTACATTTGATGCAATTGTTCCAGTAAATAAATAAGGATCTTGTAACACTATACCCATATGCTCTCTCAATGTTTGATGTGGAATAGTTTTTATATCTATACCATCAACAGTTATCGTTCCTTTTTGACAATCATAATAACGAAAAAGTAAATTCATAATAGAACTCTTTCCAGAACCAGTATGACCAACAAATGCAAAAGTCTCTCCTTGCTTCGCTGAAAAGCTAATATCCTTTAATACATAATCTCCTTCTTTGTAGCCAAAAGACACATTTTGAAAAGTGACATTTCCTTTATATCTCGGAATATGCTTTGTGCTAACCGATTCTCCTTTTTCGTCTAATAATTCAAAAATCCGATTCCCAGCTACAAGAGCTTGCTCTAAATTTGCAAATTGGTTAACAATATTTTGGATTGGCTGAAATAAACGATTCAAATAATCGATAAAAGCATATAATAAACCAATAGATAAGACTCCTTCACCACTCAGGCTAATATTCCCAAAATACGCTATAAAAGCTACCAAAAATATATTTTGAAGAAAACTAACAAGATTATGAGAAGTAAAAGCGTTTAGTCTCAACATTTTATTTTGATATGTGAAGTGTTCCTCATTTAATTTTTCAAATTGTTCCGTCGTGTCTTTCTCTCGTTTGAAGGCTTGAATAATATTCATTCCTTGAATGGATTCATTAATCATTGCATTAATATCACTGATACGTGCTCGAATTACTTGGTTATACTTTGAAGCAAATTTACGATAAATCATAACCCAAAGAACTAATATCGGAATTAAAATCATACATAACAGTGCAAGCTTTACATTTAAAATAAATAATGCAATATAAATACCAACAATATATATACTACTTGAGAAAAACATAGCCAATACCTGAACATACAATTCTTTTATCGCTTCTGTATCGTTTGTAATTCTGGCTACAACCTTACCAGCTGGCAAGTTATCGAAAAAACGAATAGGCAATGTAGATAAATGAGAAAATATATCATTTCTCATTTTTTGAATAATACGATTAGCCGACTTTTGTAAGAAATAACTTTGAAAATATAAGAAAAATGCTGCAACTACTAATAAGCCAAAATATAGAGTAATCAGACGAATAATTCTTGGAATCTCTGGCTTATAAAAATTCATGACTTCATTTGGTGATAAAATCGTGACCTTATACGTTTGCCCATCTGCTGTCAATCTATTTCCTTCAAGTTTTATTTTTGCATCTAGTGATATAGGCTCCTTTGTAAAAATAAAGCTTACACCATCTTGAAGGATTGTAGCTTTTTCTCCTTTTTCTTCATTAGCAGAAAAATAATCCTCTCTTTTATACCAATTTCCTTGAAACTTAACACTATCTTTCCCTTTTTTCGTTTCATACCAATGTGATTGAATACCTAGTATATGATGATCAATGATATTCTTAGCAACAAAAGGCCCTGCCAATTCAGCTGCTACTGAAAGTGTTAATAATACCAAGGCGAGAATAATCATTTTTTTAAAATTTAATGCATAGATAAATAATCGTTTTCCCGTGCTCACTACTCTCCCTCCCCACCTTCTTCAATTTGTTGTCTTTCATACTGTTCTTTATACCAGCCACCTTGTTTAATTAACTGCTCATGAGTCCCTTTCTCACTTATCAATCCGTCTTCTAATACAATAATCGTATCGGCGTGCTGAATAGCCGACATTCTATGTGTAACAATTAATGTTGTTTTCCCTGATCTCTCTTTTCGAATATGTTCAATTATCGTTTTCTCCGTTTTCGCATCGACAGCTGATAACGAATCATCTAAAAGTAATAATTCAGGATTTTTTATTAAAGCCCGAGCAATGGAAATCCTTTGTTTTTGGCCTCCAGATAGGGCGACTCCTTTCTCACCAACTAATGTTTCTAGTCCTTCTGGTAGCATCTCTAAATCCTTTTTAAAATCAGCTAAATAAATAGCCTGCTGAAGTTCCGTTTCTGTTGCATCTAGCTTACCGAATAAAATATTTTCCTTGATACTTCTTGAAAACAAAAATGGATCTTGTGGTACATAACCTAACCATCCTCTTACATCTTCAAGTTTTACCTCATTAAGAGAATGCTCTGAAACAAGGATTTTTCCTTTACCAAGCGGATATTCTCTAAGCAACTGCCTTATGAATGTTGTCTTTCCACTTCCAGTTTTACCGACAATACCAAGTGTTTGACCTTTTTTAAGCTCTATATTAACGTTTGTTAAATTTTGGATTACCGATGTTGGATACTGAAAATTGAATTTTTCAAAAATAATCTCCTCAGGTATAGCTAATTGATCAACTGTATTTTCTGCATTTCGGACATCTTCTTGATAATTTAACGTTTCTTGTACACGGTCTAATGAGGCATTTCCTCTTTGCATAACATTAATTAATTCTCCTATTGCAAACATTGGCCAAATCAACATTCCTAAATACACATTGAAGGATACTAAATCACCGAGTGTAATGGATTGCTCAAAAACCATCTTTGCTCCATAGCCTAAGCCAATTAAATAGGAAATCCCAACAAGTACATTAATAGTAGGATCAAACAATGAATCTACTACTGCTACTTTCACATTTTTTTCAAATACATCCTCTGTCATTTTATTAAAGCTTTTTTCACTTTGTTTTTCTTGAACATATGCCCTTATGACCCTAACGCCTGCTACAGATTCTAAAACGGAATCATTTAATTTTCCAAATGATTTCTGAGCGGATGTAAAATGCGTGTGCAATTTCTTCCCATAAATCTGCATCAACATCGCCATAATAGGAAGGGGTATAATTGAAAAGAGCGTTAGCTTCCATGAAATGGTGAAGCCCATCGTACATAAAATCGCTGCTGTATATAAAATGGAATCTGTAAATGAAAGAATACCAAAACCAGCAGTTATGGAAATGGCCTTTAAATCATTAGTTGCCTTCGCCATTAAATCCCCTGTTCGATTTTTCTCGTAGAATGTGGGTGTCATGTTTATTAATTTTTTCATGAAATTATGTCTCATTTTTCGTTCAAGAATATAGGCACCGCCATAGAGATTCCGTTGCCAAATGTAACCGATAATATAAATCCCGAAAGACAATATTATAAGAAAAACGATATATTTCGTTACAGTTTCCGCAGTCAACGTTTGTTGATGTATACCATCAATAGTCCAACCTACTAATTTTGCTGGAATCATAACTAAAACATTTACTAATGCTAATAATCCAATAGCTATTGAATATCGTTTCCATTGCTCTTTAAAAAACCAACCAAGCTTTATATAGACATCAAACATCCCTCATCCTCCATCTCTTAATCTGCTAAATAATTTGTTCGTTAAAGACCACAAAAAGCTTTCGCAATAGTATACGAAAGCTTTAATGGATGTAACATATAAAAGCGCATACCGATTTATATAAGCAGCACGCGCACAATTTCTCCATGTATAAAGGAATAGATTACATTACTTGAGCGGGCTGCAATTCTTCAATTGTTATATGTTTAATAAAAATAAAAATTCTTTTCATTTTCATCAGCCCTCCATTTCCTTTTCGTGGTATCGTGAATACATTTTTTACCAATATAACCTCATTGTAAATGAATGTCAATAGCTTTCATTTAACAAGAAAAAAACAAATAAACACCGGAAACTATCCACTTCAAGCATTGCTAGGAAAAATCACTCATCAATAGTTCAATAATACCATTTGCACTATCTATAAGTTTCAAACTAATCATGCTGGGTATTAAACTTTTAAGACATACACAACTATTCAAAAAGGAGTTTTATATATGCAATCTATATTATCTACTAATTTAACTTTAAAAAGGCATCTATCTGTTGAAACAATGATCGCTCTTTATAAAAAAGTGAAACAATGGGAAGGTAATGTTTTTCTTATTCAGCATAATAACTTAATCTCAATCTCTTTATCAAAATTCTCCAAATTCATCACATATATGCTTCTTATTGACTTGAAATCACCCATAAAAATGATTTTCGAAGGTGAAAAAGCACAAGAATTTAAACAGACTCTAAAGCCACTATTAAAAAATCAAGCAGCTATTTCAAATTAATTCTTACGAAAAATAAATCGGACAAGGGGAGATCTTTGTGATACGAACCATTTTAACGCTTATTGGAGCAATAGTTGTCATTGGGTTTATCGTAAACTGGCTATTCTAGGAATAAGTTCCAGTACCTTGGTCAGCCTCGAATAGCATAATCGAGTATAGACAGTTTACTCTTCCTCCTTCTATACGGATTGGCTTATGACCTAGAGGAGCTAAAGTGCTGGAGCTAAAATAAAATCGAAAAATCAAACAAACCTATATATAATGTCACCAGGGGCATTTGTTAAAATTCCATATGATAATCCCGCTAATCTTGAAAGTTTTTCGCAACCAGAAAGAGATATCTCTGACTTTACAATATCTTCAGATGAAAGACTAGTTGCATTTGATTCATTATCTAATCCCGAAACGAAAGGTACCTTTTACTATGATATATTTTTATTTGATAGAGATAAACAAGAAGAACTACAACTAACAGAGCATAAAAAAAGGGCATTTAACCCTGCTTTTTTGCAAGACAATTCAAAAGTGTACTACATCGTTGAAAATAGCTAGGAAAAAGATGGTAAGGACCAATTTGATTTATATTATTACGATTTAAAAATAAAAAGAGCCATCATTCTTACAAAAAATGAATAACGGAAAAAGGGCAATCTATGTCAAAAACGATTGAATCGTATTGACATCAGATTAACCCTTTTTAAGAATATACATAGGTATATAGTACAAACTGAGGCGTACTTAGTTTTATCATTGGACATTTTAACATCTATATTTATTGGTCATCGATATAATTGAATATCTTAGAATGAATCAAACTTACATGATATCATTCGAAAATGAAGCTTATGCCATTTTTTTTACTAGAACGCGAGATGCAGTCGTATATAAAGTGACTACTACAACAGAGCATAATATAAAACTTGGTAGCATATACGTTCCATTATATACAGCCGAGAAAGTTGCAATCGAGAAACCTTTTAAATCACTTGATGAGAAATAGATAATTCCAGTTGCAAAATGACATAAAAATCTTAAAAAGCTTCCAACAAAAACTCCCAAAATAATATTCGTAATAGCTTTTCCTCTGTGGCCATTTGCAAATCCTTCCGTAACTCCTTTTGCAAAAATTCCCGCTAATCCTACAACCGTAAATGCTAAGAAATAATCAATAAAGCCTTGAAGTGGATGGATAATATAAGTCATTCCTAACGCAACCTGTAGCAGTCCTAATAAAAAGCCTGTCAATAATCCACCTTTTAATCCCCATCGAAATGCCATTAAAAATACAGGAACCATTGCGATTGAAACGGAACCACCTTGCGGCCAAATTCTTGAAAATACAAAATTAGAGACCATATCCAATAACAAGGCTAGCGCTGCAAAAACAGCAATTTCCACTAAAAATAATGTTTTCTTATTCATTTTTTCCTCCTCTTCCATTGAGGAGTTAAAGATTGAGAGTTATATGTTCCTCATGTTTTTACTTTGTAAAACGTAAAAAAACAATGAGGGTGTAAATGGATCCCACATTGCTTTATCCATAATCACATCCCTACGCTAGCATTAACTAACAGGTTCATAGGGTCAGAACTCCAACGTTCACTCTCAGCCATTAGCTCCCCTTGTGGTAATTTATTCTTTTCAGTAATAATAATGTACATCTAATTCCACAATTTTTCAACTACCTTTTGATATAAATAGTCATGTCAGAAACCTATACTATATACTAACTTCTACTATAATATAGAAAAATAAATAAAAAAAAACAGAATAAAAAGAATATAACCCTACTAAAAAAAGGAAAAAACATAAATGTGTAGAATTAATAAATGATGATGTATTAGTAAAATAACTAAACTTATGTCAATCTTTTAACAAAACATTTTTTCCCTATAACAACCTTACATATGCTATATTTAGAAAATTTAAACATTTTGCCGTTATTTCATTTTAAATAATGGAGGTGGACACTGCTAATATGAGCAAGGAAAGAAATCCTATTATTCATTTGTTAAACATGCGGGAAGAAGAAATTCTAGTTTCATGGAAGCAAAAAATTAACAGAAGCCACAATCATCATAGAAAAAACAAAGTGTTCAAACATCTTCACTTATTATTTCAATTGTACAAAAACATTTTAGAGCATCCCAATGTCGATCACTCTTTAAAGATTAAAGCGCTTTCTAAAAAAGTTGCCAATGGAAGATTTGAAGATGGAGAAGAACTAAAAGAATTTCTAGAAGATATTTCTATCATAAGGTTAAATTTATTTGCACTTATTAGTCAATGTGATGAAAGCATTGATAATAAATCCATGGCAAAGGAAAAAGTTAATTATTTACTGGATTTGTTCTTATATAATACCATTACCATTTTTATCGAATTAACAAATGAACTAAAAGATAAAGAGAATGAGAAGATATCTGAGACCCATCGAGAAAGATTAACTATGTTGGGTCAAATCACATCTAGCTTCGTCCATGAATTTCGAAACCCTCTAACATCGATTAAAGGATTTATCCAACTTCTAAAAGCCGAAAATTCTGATTTGAAATATTTGGATATCATAGCTAATGAACTAGAGCAGCTAAACTCAAGGATTTCCCAATTCTTACTTTTATCGAGAAAAGAACAAATTGATATAAACCCAGTTATTTTTTCTTTAAATCAGTTAATTGAAGAAGTGATTACTTTTCTCTACCCAAGTATTGTCGATACGAATGTTAAGGTGGACACCTTTTTAGAAGAGGACATTTTTATACTTGGCTATCTAGACGAAATTCGTCAAGTATTATTGAACATCATATTAAATGCGTTAGATGTAATCGCACATGTTAAAAATCCTACAATCGTTGTATCAACCTCTAAAAAAGACAGGAATTTTATTGAACTAACTATATCAAACAACGGTCCTCAAATAAAAGATGATTTATTGAAGGATATTTTCAAACCATTTACGACAACAAAGAAGAATGGCACTGGATTAGGTCTTTTTGTGTGTAAAGAAATCATTGAAAAGCATCGAGGAGCGCTATCATGTATTTCAACAGCAAAAATCACGGCCTTTACGATTTCACTTCCAATCACAGTGCCGGCAACTTTGTTAACTGAATAACATAACCATATATGTAAATATATAATCGGAATTTTTCATAATACATAACTAAAGAACAAAACGAGAGAGGGTATCCCAAAAGGCATGATTTGGGTGAATACCCTCTTACTTTGTATCATTTATCTAAATTTTTCATAATAAGCAAAAACATGTTAAATCAGCTTAATACACATAAAAACATAATATATTTTAAAAACAAGCTAGATAAAGCATCGAAGCTGTCTTTTTTTAGTGAACAGATTTCTTTTTAAATCTTCCACCTCTAACTTCCGCAACATTACCCACTGCAAGAAACGCTTCAGGATCGATTTCTTCGACAATCGATTTTAGTTTAGACTCTTCTAAACGAGTTATAACGCAAAAAATTACCTTCTTCTCTTCACCAGTATATGCTCCTTCACCCGTTAAGTAAGTAACTCCACGGCCAAGACGAGCTAATAGAGCTTCACCAATATCTAAATATTTTTCACTGATAATCCAAGCAGATTTCGATTCGTCTAATCCTTGAAGTACGATATCAATTGTTTTGGAAGCTACAAAATAAGCAATTAGTGAATACATAGCTCGATTCCAACCATATACAAATCCTGCACTGCCAAGAATAAAAATATTCACAAACATAATCATTTCCCCAACGGAAAATGGTAGCTTTTTATTAAAAACTATTGCCAATATCTCCGTACCATCTAATGATCCACCATTACGCATTACTATACCTATACCAACACCAATAATAATTCCTCCAAATATCGCTGCTAGTAAAACATCATCAGTAAAACGAGGAATATCATGTAACAAGACCGTTGCAGAAGATAATACAATAATCCCATACATCGTAGAAAGAGCAAATGTTTTCCCTATTTGTTTATAACCGATAAAAAAGAACGGGAGATTTAATAAGAATAGAAAGATCCCTAAGCTGATACCTGTTAAGTGAGAAGAAATAATGGAAATACCTGTTATTCCTCCATCAATAACCTTATTAGGAATTAGGAAACTTTCTAATCCTACTGCCATCAACATTGCACCAAAAGTAATAAATAATGTTCTTTTTGCAATTTTCCCTTTGGATAATCCTTTATGTTGTATTTTTCTAATGGTTTCTTCACTAATCTTACCTTGAGTCATTAACTTCTCTTTTACTGTGTCTCTCCTTATTGAATCCAATTCAATCATCCCCTTTTTTTATGTAACATTATTTTATATAAAAATTATACAATTCAAGATTCAATGTTTAACTTTTTCTCATTTAGGTAATAAAATAACAATCCTTTTAAGTGATCTTGTTAATTAACAATAAAAAGTTTCACGTAAAGGAGTGTTTGACCTTTTTAAGAAACATGTCAAACATTTAAGTTTTTCTTATTTAACTATAATTTGTTAAATAATGATTTTCATTCATTCTTAAGATTAATTTATACATAATTTTACTATTTATTATACTTTTACCTATTTTAATCATACATGAAAATCATATTCATATAAACTGATTAGTTTACTTATATTAATTTTCATTATGATATTTGGCCGTTATATTTATATACTAATTAGATCCTGTAACAGCACATACTCTAAATGTTAATCCACTCCCACAGAAGTCTCAAAGCTTAAGAGAATAGGCGTAATATAAAAAAAGAATCAACTTTAACTTAAACCATCATTTTTCATGGTTAAGCTTAAGAAGGTTCTTATTGTTCACTACCTATATGCATTCTATAAATGCTTACACTTCTGAACTTTCACTAGGACATATGTTCAGTTTTTTCTCTATCTGAAAAGGTCCATTCCAAATATACAAGGACGATGATCTATTATTAAAGATATTTTGAAACACAACATGTCTAGACTTTGTTTTCTCAACTTTAATTCCTTCATTTTGAAGTTTATGAATCATGTCATCGATCATCATAGTCCCCTCCCTTACCCCATGAAAGTTTATTATCCCTATCTATTCCCTACATTATTGTTTTATTTTAATAATAAAGGATAAATGTGAAATAAATATGAAATATTAGATATTTTCAGCGAAAAGAACACTAGAAATTTCTTACAATACATTTTTATTTAATTCAAAATGTTGCTAATAATCTTAAAATTTACACCATACATATGGAATATCTAGAATTTTCTTAGATTTGTAAGTTTGACTGTATGTTCAAGATTTTCTATAATTATCTTAATCTTACTAAGTACATTGAGGTGATGTAGATGGGGCAGTTTTGAACATCAAAACAAATCACTTAATTACAAAAGGGCTATTTTTTAATCATATCCATTGATTGATAATCTAATATAGACGGGTGATTATGTTTTTTTGTAAAAAAATTCTGTATACATTGGCTCTGTTTTTTTCGATGTTGATTCATTTGAACTTCCGATACTTTTCTAATTATCGAAAGAAAATTTGAAGATTTCAAACAATAAATAAGGATGTTGGATTCTTTTAATCAACAGTATGATAAATCAAAGCCAATAAATGAAGTAAGATTTTAATAACTCGGGAGGTGACTCCTTTCTCGTTGTAAAGGCGGGATAAGGAAAATTATTTGGACATATTAAACTTGGTTATCTTGGCTCTGTTAATTGCTGCAACAGCATTTTTCGTAGCCTCAGAATTTGCCATAGTAAAAGTAAGAAGCACGAGGATTGATCAGCTCGTAGAAGAAGGAAAAACAGGTGCGTTATCAGCAAAATCCGTCGTAAGCCACTTAGATGAATATTTATCAGCTTGCCAACTCGGAATTACGGTTACTGCCTTAGGACTTGGTTGGATTGGAGAACCTACAATAGAAAGACTTTTCCATCCATTATTAGAAAAATTAAGTATTCCTGCATCCGCTACAAGCATTCTTTCATTTATCATCGCTTTTTCTTTAATGACTTTCATCCATGTTGTTGTTGGAGAATTAGCCCCTAAAACGATTGCAATTCAAAAAGCCGAAGCCATAACATTACTTTTTTCTAGACCATTAAAGATATTCTATAAAGTTATGTTCCCATTTATTTGGGTATTAAACGGATCAGCTAGAATCGTAACGGGAATTTTTGGATTTAAACCTGCTTCTGAACATGAACTGGCGCATACGGAGGAAGAATTACGAATTATCCTGTCCGATAGCTATAAAAACGGAGAAATTAACCAATCTGAGTTCAAATATGTAAATAAAATATTTGAATTCGATGATCGAATTGCAAAGGAAATAATGGTTCCACGCACAGAGGTTATCACATTATCAAAAGATGATTATCTTGAAGATGCGTTTAACATCGTCAAAGAAGAAAAATTCACGCGTTATCCGATCATTGATGGAGATAAAGACCGCGTTATTGGTATGGTGAATGTTAAAGACTTATTTACATTTATGTTATCTGAAGAAAACTACGACGAAAAAAACCTAGAGCCTTTAGTTAGACCTATTATTAGAATCATTGAAACCGTTCCAATTCATGACCTTTTGCTTAAGATGCAGAAAGAAAGAATTCATATGGCCATACTTATGGATGAATATGGCGGAACTTCAGGTCTAGTAACAGTTGAAGATATATTAGAGGAAATTGTCGGTGAAATTCGTGACGAGTTTGATTTAGATGAAGTAGCTGAAATAAGAAAAATTAATGACGATCATTATATCATTGATGCAAAAGTGTTAATCAGCCAAGTAAATGATTTATTTGGTCTAGATATTTCAGATGAAGACATTGATACAATTGGTGGTTGGATTTTAACCGAAAATTATGAAGCCAAACAGGGTGATGTCATTTCACTTGAAAACTTCAACTTTAAAATTATTGAAATGGAAGACCACCATATTAGTTATATAGAAGTTACCAAAGCTGTAACACCCATTTCACAGGAACCTTTAGTAGAAATGAATAGCAATAAAAACGCTATACCTCAAACAACTGAAATCGTTTCTTAATACTAAAAAAACTGCCACTGGCAGTTTTTTTTATTTTCTTCAAATAAAGCATGAAATAATAATCATTTGTTCATACTATATGAAACAACTGATTTTTTAACACTTTAATAAATACGGCTTTCCATTTAGGCTATATTCTAGATTCACATTGCCCTTTCTAGTTATGAATAACTATTATTTCAAACGCAAATGAAATTTAAAAAGTAAATCATAATGATATTTCTATAGAAAGTAGCAAACTCAATAAATGGGAAGAAATCCATGTGACTCCTCTAGGAGAAGCAAGATAAACATGGATATACATTGAAGAAAGAGCGAGAAGACTTAGTTCTCGTCAGAGGAAAGCGAACAAATTGCAGTCATTTTCAGCAATAAAATGTAACACAGCCCTCACATAAGGAGTGATTAACATGAAGTATATTGAAATTTGTCAGGATTGTAGAGGTAGAGGAAAAATACCATTTTTACAATTTTTCTCTAAAAGCTGCTCTCATTGCAAGGGTAAAGGGCGAAAGGTCACTAATATCCCAATAAATCATTTTAATCATAAAAGATGACAAGGCTGTCATCTTTTATAATTATTTGATTAGTATTATAATTACAACAACAGTGTAGACTTTTAGATACATATACTTAATATTACAAGTTGCTTTCTAGAGCTATTTTCTATAGATATTTAATAGCTTTTTTTCTTAATATTACGTTTAATAATTATCAAATTTGGCTACATGAACATAAAGACTATCAGGAGGTGAGCGAGAACTATAGTTATATTGATATAGTGTTTGTCTATAGTTCTCCAAAAATTGATAAGTGTAAACTTACTATTAGTTGTACTATTAATAGCTTTAACGGCATTTTTTGTTATTACGGAATTTGCCATTATAAAGGTTCGATCGACAAGGATTGACCAACTAGTTGCGGAAGGTAATTCAAGAGCAGTCAGTGTAAGAAAAATAATTTCTTCACTTGATGAATATTTATCAGCTTCACAACTAGGTATTACAGTTTGTTCATTAGGTTTAGGTTGGTTAGGTGAACCAACCATCCAAAAAATCTTAAATCCACTTTTACATAAAGCTGAAATACCAAGTTCTGTGTCTCATGCTATTTCATTTGTTATCGCCTTATTGCTCATGACATTTTTATCAGTAGTGTTTGGTGAATTAGCACCGAAAACAATGGCGATTCATAAAGCAGAAGCCGTTGCTTTATCCGTAGCAAAACCTATGATTATTTTTTATAAAATAGCTTATCCATTTATCAAATTATTAAATGGAAGCTCACAGTTTATTGTTCGTCTATTTGGATTTAAAGCTACACCAGAACATGAGCTTGCACATTCCGAAGAGGAACTTCGTATGATTTTATCTGAAAGTTACGAGAGCGGAGAAATTAATCAAACGGAATATAAGTATGTCGATCGTATCTTTGATTTTGACAATCGAATTGCAAAAGAAATTATGGTACCTAGAACAGAAATTGTTAGCATATCAAAAGATGATTCCTGGGAGGATGTTCTACACACTATTCAAACGGAAAGATATAGTAGATATCCTGTCATTGACGGGGATAAAGATTCCATAATAGGTGTTGTGCATTTGAAAGATTTAATGTCTGTAGCCATGCATGAAGATCGTTCTTCTCTTAATCTAATGGATTATGTACACCCTATCATATCAATTATTGAAACTGTACCTATTAAAAAGCTATTATTAAAAATGCAAAAAGAGCGAATTCATATGGCACTTTTATTCGATGAATATGGTGGAACATCAGGAATATTAACAGTTGAAGACATTTTAGAAGAAATTGTTGGTGATATTCAGGATGAATTTGATGTTGATGAAAAGCCGGAAATACAAATGATTAAGCCTGGTCATTATCTTGTCGATTCTAAATTGTTATTAGATGAACTTAACGATTTACTTCATACTGATTATTATGAAGAAGGAATCGATACAATCGGTGGTTGGATTTTAACACAACAATACGATATTAAACTAGGAGACTCTATTGAGAAGAATGGTTACATTTTTACCATAAAAGACATGGAAGATCGGCATATTCTTAGTATTGAAATTCATTCAAAAATCATCCCTCCTAGTATTGAAAAATAAACATAAATTGTATATTTCATATAATTATATATAACTAGCTATAGAGATTCCTAGCATATAAAAAGAGGGTGTTTAGCTTTAAATAGGCTAAACACCCTTTTTTCATCAAAAATATTATTCTAAACTAACAATAATCTATTAAAACAACTTCTGATTTTCACACCTTCGCTTATTCAAGTTTAGTAATAAAATAATGCTTCTTCTAAACAAAATCTCTACCTAAATTACTCAACCTTTATCTTTTCTCATAAAACCTCAAGTTAGAATCTATCCGTGTATTGCATAATAATAATAAAAATCCCTAAAATCCAAACATATACAGCAAACATGCGTAATGAATGCTTTTTTAGAAAACTAATCATCCACCTAACTGCAATATAACCGAATACTGCTGATGAGACAATTCCAACAATTAATGCAGATACAGCCATTTGTTCTTCACCACCTTTAAATAAATCAAAGACTTGAAGGATAATGGCACCTACAATGGCTGGAGTAGATAATAAAAAAGAAAAATAGGCTGCCGTCTCGCGATCAAGCTTTCTTATTAAAGCGGCTACTATCGTAAAGCCTGACCTAGATATAGCTGGAAAAATCGCAGCAGCTTGAAAAGTACCGATAAACAAAGCATCAGAGTATGTAATATCTTTCATTTTCTTTTGCCCTTGTTTTATACTTTCAGCAAACCATAAAAAGCAGCCTGTCACTAAAAATTCCCATCCAATTGTTATTCCTGTTTTTGAAATGTCATCAAAATAATCTTTAAATACAAAACCTACAATGACAGCTGGTATAGTCCCTATCGCTAGCAACCATGTAAGCTTACCGAATGGCTGTTTTATAATTTGTATAAATTCTTTTTTATAAAATACAAAAACAGCTAACAGCGTACCAATATGTAGCATTGTATCTAAGAGAAGGCCCGCTTCTTGAAGTTGAAACATATGCCTTCCCAAATATAAATGTCCTGTACTACTAATAGGCAAAAATTCTGTTAAGCCCTGAATAATACCCAAAATAAATGCTTCTATTTTCCCTAACATAAATCTCGTCCTTTTTCTTTAGTATTTAATGAAAATACAAAGTAAAGTACATAAGAAAATGAAGTTTATTGCTAAGGCTGTTTTCGCATAATTTGTTGACTGTAAAACAAGTAGTGAATATAGGCCCGAGTTGAATGCCGTTCCAGGATCTTTCTTTACACGAGACGAGCAGTGACCCACCTTACACTCTAATCGAGTTTTTTATGCTAGTTCTATTCACCAAACTTATTAAAAACAACGCTCTTTTCGAAAACAGCCCTTTCAAAAATAGACAGGGTTCATTAGAATAATTAACAGATCATTTCTCGAATAAGATGATCTGCTTTTCTTATGTCTAAATAGTACTATAGTTTTAAAGATATATATTTTGTTTCTAAATACTCTTCAATACCGTATTTACCACCTTCTCTACCTATACCACTCTCTTTCATTCCACCAAAAGGTGCTTGTGCAACTGATGGCAATGCATCATTTAAACCGACAATTCCATATTCTAAAGCTTCAGCTATTTTAACAGCTGTTGAAATATTTTGAGTAAATACATAGGCAGCTAATCCGTAAGGTGTATGATTTGCACGTTTAATCGCCTCATCTACTGTTTGGAATGTTGTAATTGGGGCAAGTGGTCCAAATGTTTCTTCTCTCATGCAAAGCATCTCATCGTTTACTTTTCCTATTACTACAGGATCCATAAATAATTGATTAGTAGCCCCTGCAGTCTCTGTTAATATTTCAGCACCTTTTTGTACTGCGTCCTCGATGTGCTCTTTGACTTTTTTAACTGCTGCTTCATCAATTAATGGTCCAATTGCTACATCTGGATTTAACCCATTTCCAACCTTTAAAGTTAACACAGCTGGAATCATTTTTTCTACAAACTTGTCATAAATTGATTCTTGTACAAAAACACGGTTTGTACAAATACATGTTTGTCCAGCATTACGGAACTTGGATTGAATAACAGATTCTACAGCCATATCAATATTAGCATCCTCCATTACAATAAAAGGAGCATGGCCACCCAATTCTAATGAGATCTTCTTCATTGTATCCGCACTATTTTTCATAAGTTGCTTTCCAATTTCAGTAGAGCCCGTAAAAGATACTTTTCGCACACGTTCATCCTTCATCCACGCCTCGGAGATTTCTTGTGCATTACCTGTAACTAAATTAATTGCTCCTCGATCGATACCAGCCTCATATGCTAATTCTACTAATCTAATAGCTGTTAATGGCGTTTGTTTAGCAGGTTTAATAATGGTTGTACAACCAGCTGCTAACGCAGGTGCAATTTTTCTTGTAATCATTGCAGCTGGAAAATTCCAAGGAGTAATAGCTGCTATCACTCCAACTGGCTGCTTGATAACAATAATTCTCTTACTTGGATCACTAGCAGGGATTGTATCACCATAAATTCTTTTCCCTTCTTCGGCATACCATTCTACAAAGCTGTTTGCATAGTTTATCTCACCTAGTGCTTCACTATATGGTTTCCCTTGCTCCTTAGTCATTGTTTCCGCCAATTCTTCCTTATGCTCCTCAATTAAAGCAAACCATTTTTTTAAGATCTGTGCCCGTTCATTAGCTGTTTTCTTTGACCAGACGGCCAATGCTTCAGAGGCAGCATCTACTGCCGCAGTAGCTTCCTTCTCCCCACCATTAGGTACTGAAGCAATTTTCTCATTTGTTGCAGGATTGATTACGGAGATTTCTCCATTTGCAAATACTCTTTCCCCATTAATTAACATTGCTTTCTTTTCCACCAAAATTCCTCCCCAAAAAAATCATCTTATATAATTTTAGCTAGTGAATGAAATATTCTTATACCGCAAATGATTGATAGCTACACTTTAGCTACTATGTTATTGCGAATTTTCCAAACTCTTATTGGAACTTATTCCCTTACCGTTAACATAATAATCCTATAATTTTTATGCCTATTACAATAATTCATTATACCACTAATCATTTTGCTAGCTTTTGACTATGTACATCCTAGTGAAATTCTTCATCATTATACTTATCCTATGATTACTCGTCCAAAATATTTACTAAATCCATTATTTTCATTTCCTATAGAAAATGAAAATAAGGAGCTCTCTCAAAAATGCTCAATCTCTTTTGAGAGGCTCCTTCCATTTACTTTCTACTTTAAAAAAGTTTTTAATTTTTATTCTTATTCAGTGAAACATATAAGTCAATTGGAGCGCTTAATGTGTATGAATCCTGTAGGAGCAACGAGACAAGTGGGACTTCACCATGCAACTATGGATGGTTACCGTCCGCCTCTCAGAAAGCGAGCATTCTATAGTGACATTTCACTCAGCCCATATTCACTAACTTATTCATAGGCAACAACAAAGTATCCCAAAACAGATTAGACAAATATCAGAATACCATCACTCATTGTAATGCTTTAATATGATTAATGATTTCTTCAAGAGGAACATCCTTTTCACCATGATAATACCTCGCTATTTTTCCTTCTTGATCTACTAAATAAAAATAAGTTCCATGACTAACTTGATCACTATTCGGTTCTTTTTCAACTAAGATTTTAAAACCTTCTTTTGCTATTTTTTCAATTTCTTGCTGAGAATAACCTGTAAGAAATGACCAATTAGATAGATCTTTAGAGAATTTCATACCATAATCTTTTAATTTTTTGGGAGTGTCTAAGTCTGGATCGACACTAAATGAAACAAACTTAACATCTAACTTTTCTTTTTCAGCCATTTGCTTTAATTTTGCCATATTTGATGTCATCGGTGGACAAACAGTTGAACAATTAGTAAAAATAAAATTCGCTATCCAAATTTTATTTTCCAAAGAATTTTTGGATACGGTTTCTCCATCCTGATTGGTATATGTAAAATTTGGTACCTCCCAATTCAGACGATTATCAATACCTTTTGAACACCCCATTACACTGCCTATAATTAGAATGATAAATAGAATCATTACCTTTCTCACTAACTTCAGCCCCTTTTATTCGAGTAGTTATCCCATTTAAACGTAAGCAATAACAGCTAACAGAACAAGGCTTTATTAGACAAATTCACCAAATATTTCTATAAAATTCACAAAAATGTAAATAATCATTTCGACCAATCAGATTATTTTTGTGCATTGAACCATTCCTGTTGAGCAAAATAAAGAAAAACATTTCGAATGCTATTAAGAAAAATAGTTCTAATCAGTTATACATGAGGAGGTGACTTGATAAGCCTTTTAAAAAGGAGATAACAGCTATGATGAATTTACTATACGTGGCTTTGTTAATTGCACTTACAGCATTTTTCGTTGCCTCTGAATTTGCAATTGTGAAAGTAAGAAGTACAAGAATTGATCAACTAATTGCCGAAGGACAAAATAGGGCTATTGCTGCCAAAAAAGTTATATCTGCCTTAGATGAATATTTGTCAGCCTGTCAACTTGGCATTACCTTAACTTCATTAGCACTTGGTTGGCTTGGCGAACCAACGATTGAACATTTATTAATGCCTATTTTATCTAAATTAACTCTTAACCCAGCCCTAATACAATTTATTTCATTTATTATCGCCTTTTCGCTCATTACATTTCTACACGTTGTCATCGGGGAACTTGCACCTAAAACGATTGCGATACAAAAAGCCGAAACCGTAACATTGTATTTCGCCAAGCCATTAATATGGTTTTATAAAATACTATATCCCTTCATTTGGCTACTAAATACTTCAGCAGCATTTGTTATAGGTATATTTGGTCTAAAGCCGGCATCTGAACACGAAATGGCTCACTCCGAGGAAGAATTACGAATTATTCTTTCAGAAAGCTTAAAAAGTGGTGAAATAAATCCATCTGAATATAAATATGTAAATAAAATTTTTGAATTTGATGAGCGAATAGCCAAAGAAATCATGGTACCAAGGACTGAAATGATTACTGTAAATAAAGAATCCACTTTACATGATGTAATGAAAATTGTCTTAAAACAAAGATATACAAGATACCCTGTGCTCGATGGTGATAAGGATAATATTATTGGATTGATCAATATGAAAGAAGTATTATCTAGTGTTATTATGAAAAATAAACGAATGGAAGAAACGATTGACGCCTATATTCATCCAGCTATAACTGTCATTGAAACCATACCTATTAATGAACTATTAATAACTTTACAAAAAAATCACTCTCATATGGCAATCTTATTTGATGAATATGGTGGAACTGCTGGGTTGGTTACTATTGAAGATATACTCGAAGAAATCGTCGGAGATATTCGAGATGAATTTGATCAAGATGAACTCCCAGATATTCGAAAAGTAAATGAAAATCATTATATTTTTGATGCAAAGGTTTTAATTGGGGATGTAAATGATTTATTAGGTATCGATTTATTAGAAGATGAAGTGGATACTATTGGTGGTTGGATGTTAACACAAAAATATGATCTTAAAAAAGGGGATGAAATTATAGAAGATGACTTTTTATTTCGAGTAAAAGAAATTGATGGACAACACATCTTATTTATTGAAGCATTAAAAATACATTCAAATGAGAATAGCCCCTCAGACAATGAAGAAGGGGCTATCTGAAAAGTGATGATTTATCACTTTTCAGATGCCCCTACTTTTATGTTGTCTAAGTGTCCAATTCTTTTTTGGACACCTTCTTCTTTTTATCATTCAGATTGTTTTATAGAGACTGGTGTATGACAAGCCTTTGATGAGCAATTTTTCTGTAAAGAACATGCCGCACATTTACCTGCTTTAGATTTTTTAATACTTTTCCACAGTGTATATCCAGCATAGCCAAAAATAGCACCACCAATTAGGATATTTAGAACCATTGCCATCTATATCACCTCATCATCCTATGAATAATCGTCCAACGCCATAAATGACTAACGCAACAATATAAGCTACAACAAAAGGATATAATGTTGCAAATAATGTCCATTTTGTTGACTGCGTCTCACGTTTTATTGCTCCCACAGTTGCTAAACATGGCATGTATAATAATACAAATGCCATAAACGTATAAGCTGATAACGGAGTGAAGGTACTAGACATTGTTACTGGTAAAGCCGTTTCACTTACACCATAGATAATAGCCATTGTTGACACAACAACTTCTTTTGCCAAAAATCCTGAAATCAGTGAAGCACCAGCTTCCCATGTTCCAAAACCAAGTGGAGCAAACAAAGTTCCTATTCCTCCACCAATAACCGCTAAAAAGCTATCATTAATATCTGGATTTAGCCCATTTGGTCCTACATATGATAGTCCCCATATAATAACCGAACCAGCAAAAATAATAGTTCCAGCTTTTCTTAAAAATCCTTTTCCTTTTTCCCAAGTCGAACGCCATAATGTTTTTAATTGTGGTACATGGTAAGCAGGTAATTCCACAAAAAAGACTGACTTTTCATTTTTTAATAAGGTTAATGATAAAATTTTTGTCACAATAAGTGCCATAATAATTCCTAGTACATATAAAGAGAATACTACTAACGATTGGTTTGACGCAAAGAATACACCTGCAAATAATGCATAAACCGGTAATCTGGCTGCGCAACTCATAAAAGGAGCAACCAAAATAGTTAATAAACGTTCTTTAGGCTGTTCAATAGTTCTCGCCGCCATTACTCCAGGTACATTACAACCAAAGCTAATAATCATGGGGATAAAAGCTTTTCCGTTCAATCCAAAAAACTCCATCAATCTATCCATTACAACTGCAATCCTCGCCATATAACCAGAATCCTCTAATAAAGAAATAAAAAAGAATAGAACAAAGATCTGCGGTATAAAGACAAGTACTCCACCGACGCCAGCAATAATTCCGTCACATATTAAATCAATAATTGCTTGTGAAGCACCGATAGCTACTAGACTCTGATGAACAACATCAGTAAATGGTCCACCTAGAAAACCATCTAGTAGGTCAGATAAAGGAGCACCTATCCAAGAAAATGTTGCTTGGAACATTAAGAACATTAAAGCCAAGAATATCGGAAATCCTAATATAGGATGCGTTAAGATTTTGTCTACTTGTTCTGTCCATTGTGGAGCTGAGTAATCAATTTCTAAAATTTGTTCTTGAAGATCCTCAATATAATTTCTTCTCTCTTCATAAAATACCTTGTTTAAAGTAGAGTCTAATTCTCTTTCGAGTGAATTCCTCGCAGCTTTCATTTCTCCATAGTATAATTCATTCTTAAAGAAATCCTCTACAGCTTCATTACCACTTAAAAACTGAATACTAATCCATCTTTTCTGACTAGCTTCAACATTGTTCATCAAAGCTTCAATCTGAGCAATCCCTTTTTCTAAAGAATCACTGTATGTCAAACTAAAAGCAGGAGAAGAATCATTCGATACATCTTTCAAAGCCATGTATACCCCATCCAACCCTTTACCTGTACGAGCAATGATTGGAGTAACTGGTACACCTAACGCTTCTACAAATTTATCTTGATCGATGATGATACCTTTTTTCTTAGCTACATCAATCATATTCAAACAAATAATAACCGGCTTACCTAGTTCTAAAAGCTGAACGGTCAAGTGCATATTTCTTTCAAAATTTGATGCATCTACTATATTTAAAATACCTTCAACTTGTTCTTCTAATAGAAAAGTAGAAACAACACTTTCATCCTTTGAAATTGGATTTAAATCGTAAATACCAGGTAAATCAATAATATCTTTATTTAATTTATTTACATGTCCTACCTTCTTTTCAACTGTAACCCCGCTCCAGTTCCCCACATATTCATAGGAATTGGTAAGCTTATTAAATAAAGATGTTTTACCTGTATTCGGATTGCCAATTAAAGCTATTCTATTCATGTCTATTCTACCTCGATGTTCATTAAATCTTTTTTCCTAAGACCTACCTGCTGACCTCTACATTCTAAAATGCACGCCCCTGAAAACAAGCCTTTTTGTTTAATGCACACTTGACATCCTTCACGAATACCAAAAGAGCATAGACGTTTTTGTAATAATGAATCTACTTTCGTAATATTCGTCACTTTAACTAGTTTCCCTGATTCAACTTTACTAAGTTTCATAGTTGTAAGCCTTCTTTCCGCCCATTGATAATGATTATCACTGTAGATAAATCGTAACATTTTTTACAATGTCAAGCAATATGCTTAACTAAAAAAACATAGTGAAAAACCTATGTTTCACAAAATGTTCAATCACTCTTATCGAAAATTTTTAATAGAATGATTGAACATTTATTTCGTAAAATTATTCAAAAAACCTTACTTTCAATTTATAATTCCTCAGTTTTGGTTTATGGAATTTTGACGTATAATATGACTAAGGGAGTTGAAATCATTGAAACCAGAACAAGAATCAATTTTTCAAAAAGAACTAGATGAAGAAACATTATTTTTAGTTACACAAACATTTAAAGCGTTATCTGACCCAACCAGATTACGAATTTTATATCTACTATTTCAAGGTGAATGTTCAGTTAACGAAATCGCTGAAAAATTATCACTCGTTCAATCCACTGTTTCACATCAATTACGCTTTTTAAAAAACCTAAGACTTGTTAAATTCCGTCGTGAAGGTACAACATTGTTCTATTCATATGACGATGACCATGTAATGAGCATCATTGCCCAAACGGTAGACCACGCGAACCATCATTAAAAGCAATTCTGGTTATTGTTTGGGCAATAAGCCCCTTCTCTTTCGATTTGTACAGTACTATGCTCTATATGGAATGAAATTTTCAGCAGATTCTGCGTTTGCTTAAGTACTTCATCATGGACTGCATCTTGATTTATTGTCATATGACATGTCAGCATGATCATATCCGATGTAATAGACCATATATGCAAGTCATGTACAGAAACTACGTTAGGAATTTGAATTATTTTCTCTTTTACCTCTTCAATATCAATCGAAAATGGTGTTCCTTCCATTAAAATGTGGTATGCATCTTTCAATACGCGTATACCACTAATAATGATGAGGATTGCAACAATAATACTCGCTATTGGATCTGCAATATTCCAATCAAAGAAATAAATAAGTATGGCAGCCGCTATAGCACCAACTGAACCCAACATATCTCCTAGTACATGTAAAAAGGCACTTTTGATATTTAAGTTTTCTTCCTTATTCCCTTTCATTAAGATCCATGCTGCTGCAATATTTACTAATAAACCAATAATTGAAATAGTTAACATTCCTAAGCTTTGAATTTCTGGAGGTTGATTAAATCTTTGAAAAGCCTCATAAAAGATATAAAGAGATATTAGTATTAAGGTAATTCCATTAAGTGCAGCAGCAATGATCTCAAAACGACGATATCCGTATGTTTTTTCCCTAGTTGCTTTTTTTGTGCCTAATATAAGCGCAAATAAACTTAATCCTAAAGCTGCCGAATCACTTAACATATGTCCAGCATCTGATAATAATGCTAAACTATTTGTTACTATGCCTCCTATAATTTCAACAACCATAAATAAAGTAATTAATAATAATGCCCCAAATAGAGCTTTTTTATTTGCTGAATGACTATGATTATGGCTATGTCCATGGTAACTATGACTTTTACCCATTATTATCTACCTCCTGATATATGTATATATGTACATATATTATCACTTTAAATTTTAATAAGTTCAAGTATTATTTCATATTGTGTAATAAAATTTCGTACATTATACAGATTCACAACGTAGGCTCCTTACAAGAAAAGAACATCGGCAAAATCGCCACCTCCTGTGGCAACGCCAACGTGACCTTCCTTCTAGGCCTCCACTCAGCATAAGGCAAGCTAGCTAGAAGGTTGCTCTTTCATCTTTTGGACGGATTAGCTTAGACCCCTCGAAGGGCTAGACTTCAACATTTCCAAAAACAAACAATCACAGGTCAAATAAAATAAAAAAAGGGTGTACCGCACGCCTAGCATGTGATTACCCTCTTTTATCCCCTGAATATCTTTACATTATGCCTAATAGTGTCATTTTAAAATTCACACGTTTATTATGGTGTATCGTTAGACTCCACGATTAGGAATCACTTTACTTAAATGCCATCGTCGCATGTACCGCTTTCTTCCAACCATCGTACAATGAGTTCATTTGCTCTTCCGTCATAGTAGGTTCAAATGATCGATCCACTTTCCATTGGGTAGCAATTTCCTCTTGATTACTCCAATATCCTACTGCAAGTCCAGCTAAATATGCAGCACCTAGTGCAGTTGTTTCATTCACAACAGGACGTTCTACAGTCACTCCTAAAATATCACTTTGGAATTCCATTAAGAAATTATTTTTAACAGCCCCACCATCTACTCTAAGGCGCTTAAGTTCAATGTCTGAATCCAGTTCCATTGCCGTTAAAACGTCTTTTGTTTGATATGCTAATGATTCTAATGTCGCACGAACAAAATGTTCTTTCGTTGTACCACGAGTTAAACCAAATACAGAACCACGTACATCAGAATCCCAATATGGTGTTCCTAATCCTACAAACGCAGGTACTACGTAGACACCATCTGTCGATTCAACTCTAGCCGCATATACTTCTGACTCTGCTGCATCACTAAACATTCTTAAACCATCTCGTAACCATTGAATAGCAGAACCAGCAACAAATATAGATCCTTCGAGTGCATATGTAACTTGTCCATCTATTCCCCAAGCTAATGTCGTTAACAAACCAAATTTAGATTTAACCGCTTTTGAACCAGTATTCATCAACATGAAACAACCTGTTCCATATGTGTTTTTCGCCATTCCTTCTTTAAAGCAGCCTTGACCAAATAACGCTGCTTGTTGGTCTCCTGCTGCTCCAGCAATAGGAACCTCATATCCAAAGAAATGATAAGGTGTAGTCATTGCATAAACTTCAGAAGAAGGACGAACCTCTGGTAGCATGCATACCGGTACATCTAAAAGTTCTAAAAGCTCTTCGTCCCACTTAAGATCATATATGTTAAACATTAATGTACGTGAAGCATTCGAATAATCTGTAACGTGAGCTTTCCCTCCAGATAACTTCCAAATTAACCAAGTATCAATTGTTCCAAATAACAGCTCGCCTTTTTCGGCTTTTTCACGCGCTCCTTCAACATGATCTAAAATCCATTTTACTTTTGTACCAGAGAAATAAGCATCAATTAGTAACCCTGTTTTATCTCGGAATAGTGCCTCATATCCTTTTGATTTTAATTCTTCACAAATTTCAGCAGTTTGACGAGATTGCCAAACAATAGCATTATAAATTGGAATTCCTGTATTCTTATCCCATACGACTGTCGTTTCACGTTGATTAGTAATTCCAATGCCAGCAATTTGTTCTGGTTTAACATCATTTTCAGATAACACCATCGCTATTACTGCTAATATAGATCCCCATATTTCATTTGCATTATGCTCTACCCAACCTGGCTGAGGAAATATTTGCGTAAACTCTTTTTGGGCTACATAAGCAACTTCACCTTTTTGATTAAATAAGATAGCACGTGAGCTAGTTGTTCCTTGGTCTAAAGATAAAATGAATTTTTCCATAATCTTCTCCTTACAATGTCATTAAAATGATACATTCTCTAATTTTTGTACACCTTTACTTTTCATTGTTTTGATTAGAAAAATCAACATGTCAACCCTTTCAATCTATTAAGCTGCTTTCTTCAAAGTTGTTGTTTCATGTTCAACCGCAACGGTATTTCCACCTGTAACAAACGCACCAATTATAACAAGAGCTACAGCTACTAATGAAATCCAGAGAGCTGGAGTAATATTTCCTAAAAATGCTGCCTGATGAACGGACGAACCCAATACACCACCGATAATTGGTCCAACTACTGGTATCCAAGAATAACCCCAATTTGATCGTCCTTTTCCTGGAATGGGAAGAAGTGCATGCATAATTCTTGGTCCTAAATCACGAGCAGGATTTAGAGCATAACCGGTTGCAGATCCTAAAGATAGTCCAAGCGCAACAATTAGGAACCCTATTAATAATGGATTTAATCCATCTGCTATATTATTTGTACCAATTGCAGCAATACAAAAAACAAGCATAAAAGTACCAACAATCTCACTTAACATATTTGAAAATGTATGAGGTATAGCTGGTCCAGTTGAAAACACGCCCAATTTTGTTCCAGTATCTTTCGTTGCACCCCAATGAGGTAAATAAGCCAAGTATACAATAGCTGCTCCTAGCATTGCTCCGATGAATTGGGCAATAATATAAGAAGGAACATCTCCCCACGCAAATTGTCCTGTTGAAGCTAATCCAATCGTTACAGCTGGGTTCAAATGCGCACCAGAAATATTACCCACTGCATATATACCAAATGCAACCGCAAATCCCCAACCAAAGGCAATATTTATCCAGCCTGCTCCTTTAGCAAAAGCCTTATGCAAATTCATGGCAGCACATACTCCTCCACCAAAAACAATAAGTATTGCTGTACCAACAATTTCTGCCCAAAATGGTGTCATTCTTGTACATCCTTCCTTCTATGTATTTTTAACGTCTCATTTCTTTGCTATTCTATTTGATTAATTTCCTATATAAAAATGCTTATTCTCACCCCCTTAAATGAATTTTCAAATGATGTAAGCGTTATCATTTTGTTATATTCTAATAAACCATCAAAAGTGATAAATAAAGAGTCATAAACTTATCAAGTTCATTATTTAGAAGTAGGCTTTTCCAACCATAATTCTTGTTTACTTGTCGTTACAGCAGTTGCTCCTGCAACAATGGCTGATCGAACTTCCTCCCTTGTCTCAATTAGACCGCCCGTTAATACTTCCTTATTCGCTCTCATTCGAATAGATTCAATGGCTTTTGGAATCACACCTGGTAATATTTCTATAAAATCTGGATCTGTTTTTTGAAAGAGTTTAATATTTTTTTCTATAGAACTACCATCAATTAAAAAAATTCGTTGAATCGAAATAACACCTTTTTGCTTTGCTTTCATAATGACATTTGATTTTGTAGATATGATTCCGTAAGGCTTGAATTCTTGGCAAATAAATTCTGTTCCGTATTCGTCTGCCTTTATTCCATTCACTTTATCAACATGTAAAATCATCTTTTTTTCATGCTGTCGAGCTACTTCATACAAGCTCTTCATTTGAGCAATATGGAAATCCATAAAAATGCCTACTTGATAATTGCTTTGTAAAAATTGATTAAATTCTTTTATGTTTCGAATGGCTGGTATAATCGTTTGATTTTTTATCGTATCCACCTGAATGGATCCTCCTTATCTATGAAAAGCTACTACACAAACAACATTAACTTTAATATCACTTTATCATTATATCTAAATAACATTATAAAAAATAACAAATATTTTTTATTATGATATATTTTAAAAAAAGCTCTGTTAATAAGTAAAGTATAGATGAAGTAAGAAAATACTAACTGCCATCTCTAAAATTATCTTAAGATTGCCATTTCACTATTTGAATGAAAACAACAATTAACGCGCATTATAAAACCAAAATTCATCTTTTCAATCAAACTACAAAATATCTCAATATAACAATTCCCTATGAATTCATCTTTAGCATAGGCTGTTTTCTAAAAGATTGTTGTTTTTAATTAAGTGCAGTGAATAAAAATCGGGAGCAGCGGGACAAAACGAGACTCCACAGGCACTATGTACCGAGGAGACTCACCACTCTCCCCGCAGAAAGCGAGCATCCTAGAATGACTCATTCAACTCAGCCTATATTCACTACTGCCTTAGCCAATATTGTTTAGCTAGACAGATAAAGTTTCTGATTGTTTTTCATATGCTTCAGCCATTACTTGAATAGGATGCTTTACTGTTCTCGTTGTTAATTGGTCCAATTGATTTTTACACATACCACACTCAGTAACAGTATAATCTGCTTCAACATCATGAATAGATTGAGCCATCTTATCACCAATTGCCATGGATGTTTCAAACTTTTCCTTTTTAAAACCAAACGTGCCACATTGTCCGCAGCAGCCAGCTGCAACATCCTGTATTTCATAATCAGGAATAAGTTCAAGAATATCCATAGCCGGACTTCCTATTCCTTGTGCTTTCATATGACATGGTGCAAAATATCCTGCTTTTTCTTCCATTTTGGCTAGATTCATATTTAAACGACCTTCTGATTTCAAAACTCGTAAATATTCATTTGCATCATACACATGCTTTGACAGTTCCTCCGCACCTTCTGATTTCAAAAAAGAAATATACTCTTTTTTCAAAGCTAATGTACAGCTTGTACATGTTACGACAACATCATAGCCTCTTCTTGTATAATCTAATAGAGATTCCACATTAAACATTGCATTTTTTAAAGCTTGTTTCATTTGACCATTTGTCAACATCGGAATGCCACAGCATTTTTGCTTTGGTGTAACAACCTCAATATTGTTATATTTCATTACCTTAACAAAAGCATCACCTACCTCAGGAGCATTATAATTGGCATAACATCCAACAAAATAGGCTACCTTTCTTTCTGTTTTAGCTTCAGTAAGTTTATGTTTTCTAGTAAAACTCCTAAATTTATAATCTGGAAACTGTCTTTCCGCTGGAATTGACATCGTCCACTCCATTACTTTTCGAACGGGTTTTATCTTCATACTAAGATTCGTAATTGGCGCAAATGTGGAAGCCATCTTACC
Organism: Bacillus sp. AP8; assembly: GCF_000321185.1. Classification (NCBI taxonomy): domain Bacteria; kingdom Bacillati; phylum Bacillota; class Bacilli; order Caryophanales; family Bacillaceae; genus Bacillus; species Bacillus sp. AP8. The sequence continues at coordinate 96,304 of NZ_CAPG01000003.1, read as the reverse complement.
AACAAGCTCAGCATTACTTAATACTAAATCTCTAAATTTTGTACCAGCAACATCAGCATGTAATGCTTTTGCATAGGCTGTTAAAGTAGAAACATGTACATTTTCAGGACAAGCCATATCACAATTCCCACACAATGTACAAAGCTCAATTCGCGAATCACTGATTGGTTCTTGATTCACCATTAAACGTTGTAACTCTGGACCTAAATGCTTTGGTCCACCAAATTCTAATGAGACATTAGATATTGGACAGTTAACCGTACATGCATTACATTTTAAACATTGATCAAAAGACGTTTCTAATTGACTGTACATACAATTTGTTCCTCCCCAACAAAATCACGAATGGAAAGAATAGAGAAATAGCTAGATACAATGGAATAAATTCCTCCGACAATTCCATTATTCGTAACCCTAATTCCTTGACTGCCTCCAACAGCGATAGCATTAGCTGGCATATCTTTATACTCCCCAAATTCATTTACAGGAAGAGCTAAAGCGCTTTCTTTATAACCATTAGTTGTAACAACTAATCCGCCGCCTAAAACACCGCCAGTTGCTATTACATAATGACTTGCTTGAATCTGATTTTTGGCATTGACATTTTGTACTTCTAAAGAATTTATCAAATTGTTTGATACTGTGCATCCTACTACTTTTGTATCTGCATAAAATCGAACTCCTAATTTGACGGCTTCTTTTCTCAATTTTTCATAGAGTCTTATCGCTGCTGCATTAGGAGGAAGTCCTGGTGCTTCAGATACTATTGTTTTAAGTTCATTTTGAAAATGATTTTTCACATCTTTCCATAAATCAATTCCTAAACAAGATGGAAATATCATGAAGTCTGCATTCGCCATATTTTTTTCTATAAGAGTGTTTTTAATTTGATTAATGACGTGTTGTCTTACATCTTTTTGTTCTAGTGTTCTTGCTACATCAATTTGAGTCATCGTACGCAATGTGTTTTTTCCTAATGAAACAGAAATGGCATTAATCTTTAAATCAGGACGATACTTCTGTAAATTTCCTTTAAGATAGGAAGGCTGGAAATCCATCAACTCTTTAAATCCTACAACTATTGCTCTCCCTTTCATTGGAACAGGTCTAATCGTATCAGGATATAATGCCGTCGTTTTCACATGCCCTGAGGCAGTTGCAATTTCAACGGGATGTGTTACTTTACCTAAATAATCACAATCTAGACGTCTAACCAACGTTTTAAACTTTTCGATTCCATTAATGCTATGCGTTTTAAAATTGGTGTTAAGCCCATGAAAAGTTGAGAACGAATCAAAATCCGCATCAGTGCCTGGTATTAAATCAAAAACACCTGTTGACTGAAGAATTTTTCCTAAACCATTGGAGACAACAGCAACTCGTTTGCCTTCTTCCCTAGCCCAAATAGCTGAAAGTAATCCTGATAATCCTTGACCTACTATGACTACATCATACATAGCTTTGATTCTCCTCTCTTATTGCTAGCGATACTTTATAAATGGATTCCATTAATTGAATTTGCTTTGCTGTTTCATGAGTTGCTACTACACCCATTCCTTTTTGGCGCTCTTTCAAACCATCCATCAATGCCCATTCAGCTTCTTTAGAAGTAGCTAATCCTTTTTCTACAGCAATAGCTGCCGCCCGATGATTACAAAATGTCCCTTGGCAAGGTCCCATTCCTAAACGAGTTCTTCGACGAAGATCATTTAAATTAAAATGTTTCCCTTGTTTCATATTCGCCTCAAGCTCTGCCCAAGTTACTTGCTCACATTCACAAATTACAGCCTTAGAAGTTGGATCCTTTTTTATCGCTTCTTCCATTTTTGCAGCTCTGTTCCCTGCCCAATGAAATAGCTTATTTTTCGTTGCAGGAGCCATATTCACTTCTTTAAAAAATTCCTTTGCCTCACGGTGTGAGACAATCCTTTCATGCGTAGTACAGCTTTCATTAACATTAAGCTTTTCACAAACGAGATCAACCGTTTTTTCTGCCATATAACGGAAGGTCGTTAGCTTACCTCCTGTTATCGTAATAAAGCCATCAAGTCCATCCCGTTTCTTATGGTCCAATAATCCAATTCCACGTGTTACATTTCTACCTGTAGAATCCTCAGACTCTCCTTCTTGATACAGAGGTCTACTTCCGCTAAATGCACGAATCATTCGCATCTCTTTTATCTTTGGTATTAATGCTTCACCTTCATTAAGCATTCCTAGTAATTCTTCCCTATTTAAAGAAAAATCGTTAGGATCATCAACATTAACACCTGTCGTACCAAAAATGGTTACATTATGTGCCGGAACAAAAATATCTGCATCTCCTGGTACACGTAATCGATTAATAACACGCTTATTAAAGCGTTGATTAAAGATTGTTAACATTCCTTTATTATTTATTAAATTCATAGGTACACCAGCTAGCTTAGATACTCTTGCACCCCAAGGACCTGCAGCGTTCACAACCAATTTACAATGTATCGTTTTTTCCTCTCCAGTGTAAGTATCACGAACAACAACTCCCGTGACAGCAGCTTGATTTGTATTTATAGCCACTACTTCGTGATATGTAAGAGCTTTAGCTCCATGTGCTACAGCATCAGCAACTACATCGATTACTAATGTAAAAACATCTACCGCTCCATCTGGAACATAATAAGCCGTTTGTATGTTTTTATTTAAAAAAGGTTCTTGTTTTAATGCCATTTCAACTGGAATCTCTTCTATCGGTATTCCAATTTTGTTACAGGCATTTACCCATCTACCTACAAAGGAGTCTTCATCTTCAGGAACTTTTACAAAAAGCCCCCCGACTTCTTCAACAGAACCAGGAACTGTCTTTTTTATAATTAAATTCTCTGTATAAGATTCAATTGCTGCTTCTTCATCTTTAACAGCATAACGAGCACCAGAATGGAGTAACCCGTGATTTCGTGATGACGTTCCAAAACCTAAATCCTTTTGTTCTACTAATATAGCAGGAATTCCCCGCAATGCTAAATCTCGTAAAACACCTGCTCCAGTAACCCCTCCACCTATTACTACTACATCTGTTTGATAAATATTTGTCATGATGATGCCCCCAAAGTCTCTTACTTCTTCAGTATTCTTTACATCGAGTAAAGTCGACCAATTTCATCTAATAAGCATAAAAAGAAGCCATAAAAACACTTAGGAAAAGACACAGCGAATGTGCTTCCTATCTGTTTTTACAGCTTCTCCAATTCTCCTAGCCGAATATATTAATTTGTTGTATTGAGAGTAACATAACGAAATAGATATTGTAAAGAAAGCGCTTACTATATTCTGAGATTTTTTTTCACAAACGAAAGCAAATGTCACATAACGTTCAAAAACAAATTTATTCGTAATGAAGGACATTCGTTTGAATGAAAAAAATAAGACAAGCCTTTAAAGTAATCATCATTATTTACCTCAATGGTTTGCCTTATTTCGACGTATTCATTAGCATTAAACCAATTGCTTTTATTTCAACTTCAATTAGAAGATACGATGAAATCATTATTTATTACAAGAAGTCGTGGCACTACGGATTTCCTCTTCCAATTCTTCTGTATATTTTTGTCTCTCTTCCTCATCCCAATTGTATTTATCATTCATATAGTTTACTACTTGTTCCTTCCATTCGTAGACCCAATCAATATTAAATAATATCGCTCCTGTTCTACGAAGAAAGAAATCTACTGGAGTGACGACTCTTTCCGCTTGGAGAGCATAGGCTATTTTGGCAAACACTTCTAGTGTCAAATCATATTCTTCTATTTCATGGCTGTTATTTCGCAAAATATCATATACCTTAGTGATATTAGAGCCATATAATTCAACTAATCCCTTAGCCTCATTTTCTGAAAGCCCAAGTTCCTTTCCTTTACTTACATTTTGATTAATAAAGGCTAAGAAATGATCAGATCCACCAACATCTCCTCCTGAGATTGGCAAATGCTTGGTTTTACATGTATCAAAAAGCTTGTAATGCTCTTCTTTGAATTGTTTAACAACAAGATCTACTATCGTTTCAGCCATTTTCCGATAACCTGTTAATTTGCCTCCAGCAATTGTAATTAGTCCTGATTGCGAAACCCATATTTCATCCTTGCGAGAAATTTCTGAAGGATCTTTTCCTTCTTCAAGTATTAAAGGACGAACACCAGCCCAACTTGATTCAATATCTTCTTCAGTAATATGAACATCTGGAAACATAAAATCTATCGCTTTCATGATATAATCTCGGTCTTCAGTCGTCACATTGGGATGTATCGGATCACTATTATAGAAAGTATCTGTTGTTCCAACATAAGCCTTACCGTCTCTAGGAATAGCAAATACCATTCTAGCATCCTCAGTATCAAAATACACAGCTTGTTTCAGTGGAAAACGTGATTGATCGATAACGATATGAACCCCTTTTGTTAACTGTAACGTTTTTCCTTTTTTAGAACCATCCATATGACGAAGACTATCTACCCAAGGCCCAGTGGCATTGATAATTTTCTTCGCTTTAATTTGATATCTTTCATTTGTTAATAAATCTTCCACTTCCACACCGACTACCTTTGATTTGTCATAGATAAAATCGGTCACTTTTGTATAATTTAGCATATCTGCTCCGAATTCCAGCGCTTTCTTTACAACTTCAATAGTAAGTCGTGCATCATCCGTTCTATACTCAACATAATAGCCTCCACCTTTTAAACCTTTCTTTTTTAAAAGAGGCTCCTTTTGCAATACTTTGTCTTTGGTTAACATACTACGTCGCTCTTTTTTCTTAACTCCAGCTAAAAAATCATAAACTCTTAGACCGACAGATGTACTATAAGGTCCAAAAGTACCACCTTCATACATCGGTAAAAGCATCCATTCAGGTTTAGTCACATGCGGACCATTTTCATAGACAATTTCCCTTTCTTTTCCTACCTCAGCAACCATCTTTACTTCTAATTGTTTTAAGTAGCGTAAACCTCCATGAACAAGCTTCGTTGAACGACTAGAAGTACCTGCAGCAAAATCCTGCATCTCACATAGTCCAACCTTCATACCTCTAGTTGTTGCATCGAGCGCAATTCCAGCCCCTGTTATACCCCCACCAATAACAAATAAATCATATTCAGTTGTACTCATTTCATTGAGTAAATCTTTTCGTTCAAAAATTGTAACCGTCATACTTTTCTCCTCCAATAAGAAAAATCTCCCCTCGATTTTTCTCCCATTTTTTTGGATACCTTTATCCAAATACGAAAAAACTTTAACACATACAATCCTTCCATTTTTTCTATAAAAGAAGGTAGCAATAAGTAGTTATCAATATTTGGATACAGTTATTTTAGTTAGTTTCTAAAATACCATTATTCTTTCAGTAGAAAAGAAAAAGAGACCACAAGATCACTTATCAATTTAGGATAAGTGTTCTCGTGGTCTCTCCATTTCTCCAACCGAACTATTAACTTGACTTGATTATAACATAGCGTTTATTTCGATGGTAATCATTTGCTTTATTTACGGTTTAAAAACCATTGCTGCTTCCACTGCTTTTTTCCAACCATTATACAATTTCGAACGATCTTCTTCATTCATTAATGTAGCAAATTCTTTATCTAGCTGCCACTTAGCCGAAATATTATCTTGACTTTCCCAGAATCCTACTGCTATCCCAGCTAAATAAGCTGCACCTAAAGCCGTTGTTTCATTAATAATTGGTCTTTCTACTGGAACACCTAGCATATCACTTTGAAATTGCATTAAGAAATTATTCTTTACTGCCCCTCCATCGACACGTAGTGTTTTTAATGAAATGCCTGAATCTGCTTCCATTGCACTTAAAACATCCTTTGTTTGATAAGCCAATGATTCTAACGTAGCACGAATAAAATGTTCCTTCGATGTGCCACGTGTGATTCCAAATACAGCACCTCGAACATCACTATCCCAATACGGGGTGCCTAAACCAACAAATGCTGGAACTACATATACTCCGTCTGTTGATTCTACTTTCTCAGCGTATGCTTCACTATCCTTTGCATCCTTTATCATTCTCATACCATCACGAATCCATTGGATAGCTGAACCCGCAACAAAAATACTACCTTCTAATGCATATTCAACTTTACCATTAATGCCCCATGCTATGGTTGTTAATAAACCATTCTCTGATTTTACAGCCTTTTCCCCTGTATTCATTAACATAAAACAGCCAGTTCCATAAGTATTCTTCGCCATGCCATCTTCAAAGCAAGCTTGCCCGAATAATGCGGCTTGTTGATCTCCTGCTGCTCCTGCTATAGGAACCTCGTGTCCGAAGAAATGATAACTTGCAGTATGAGCATAAATCTCAGATGATGGTCTAACTTCTGGAAGCATAACAACAGGAACATTCAATATTTCTAAGAGCTCTTTATCCCATTTTAAATCATAAATATTATACATGAGTGTTCTTGAGGCATTTGAGTAATCTGTAACATGAGCCTCTCCACCCGATAGCTTCCAAATTAACCAAGTATCTATTGTTCCAAAGAGGAGTTCACCTTTTTCAGCTCTTTCTCTTGCTCCATCAACATGATCTAATATCCACTTCACTTTCGTTCCAGAAAAATAAGCGTCTATTAATAATCCAGTCTTATCTCTAAATGTATCTTCATATCCACTATCTCTTAATTCTTTACAAATATCTTGTGTTTGGCGGGATTGCCATACAATTGCATTATAAATGGGTTTCCCAGTTTCCCTATCCCATACAACAGTCGTTTCTCTCTGATTGGTAATCCCAATTCCAGCAATTTGAGAAGGTTGAATTCCAGCCTCTGTTAATGCACTAGCAATAACAGCCAAAATACTTCCCCAAATTTCATTTGCATTGTGCTCTACCCAACCTGGCTTAGGAAAGTATTGCGTAAATTCTTTTTGAGCAATGTGAACAATATCTCCGTCTTTATTGAAAATAATAGCTCTAGAGCTTGTAGTACCTTGATCTAGTGAAAGAATATACTTATCCATTATGTTTCCTCCTCAATTCAATCATCATTTCTATTTTTAGTATAACTTGGTCAAGCTGAAAACTCATTGTCTACATTTGTCGCTTTACTTCCAAACAATCCAATTAACGCAAGAATGACAATACATACTGCCATAACAATCCAATACATTGTCTCTGTTTCCCCTTGGAAGACCATTTTATAAAATACTGCTGCAAGAGCACCACCAATGATTGGCCCAATTACAGGTACCCATGCGTATTTCCAGTTTGAATCTCCTTTTCCTGCTATCGGTAAGATAAAATGAGCTATTCTTGGTCCAAGATCACGAGCTGGATTAATCGCATAGCCTGTTGTACCTCCTAGTGACATCCCTATAGCTACAATTAATAACCCTACTGCCATAGGATTTAAACCTTCTGTAAATTTATTTGCACCAATAAATAGTAAACCAAGAATTAAAACAAATGTACCAATGACTTCGCTCATCACATTAGCAAAAGTGTATGGAATTGCTGGACTTGTTGAAAACACCCCTAGTTTTGTTGCTGGATCATTCGTTGCTTTCCAATGAGGTAAATAATGTAGCCAAACAATTACACCACCAATTACGCCACCAATTAATTGAGCAAGAATATAACTCGGTACTTCACTCCATGAAAAATCTCCTATGATTGCAAGTGAAACAGTTACGGCTGGATTAAGATGAGCACCGCTAACACTTCCAACAGCAAATACAGCAAGTGTAACCCCTAAACCCCAAGCTAGAGTTGTAACAATCCATCCTCCACCATTTGAAAAGGACTTCTTTAAACTAAGACCAGCTCCAACTCCGCAACCAAAAATAATTAAGATCATTGTACCAACTATTTCTCCTACAAATGCTGACATACTAAATCCCCTTTCTTTCGATTATTTAAAAACTTGGAGACAAAAAAAGAAGATACACGCAAATAAACTATAAAAAGTTCATTTGAGTGTATCTCCATTTCTCCATCTCAATTATTAACTTAGCCTTAGTATAGAAAAAAATGGAAGCGCTGTCAAATATTTTTTAAGATTTTCTCGTACGAACTATCAAAAATCTATAATAGAAGAATGATAATGTTCTCCAATAGAAAAATCTAGCGTTCGATGATTTGAATATCTAACATCTAGATAATTGTTGCTCCTACATATTTTTAATAATTCTGATAGTAATTCCAAAGATCAATTTTAGATGTTGTTATCGCTGTAGCACCCGCTTGTAAAGCATTTTCTGCTTCTTCAATCGTACGAATAAAGCCTCCCGCGAAAATTGGTATCTCTGTTCGTTCTTTAATCTCCTTAATAATCCAAGGCATAGCACCTGGTAATACTTCAATAAAATCAGGCTTTGTTCTTTCTATTAATTTCAAATTTTTTTCTAATGCTTGTGAATCAATTAAAAAAACGCGTTGTACTGCTAGAACACCTTTTTGTCTCGCCTTAATGATTACACTCGCTTTAGTTGAAATAATACCGGCTGGTTTAAACTCTTGACAAACGTATTCCGTAGCATGATCGTCATTTTTTAATCCTTGTATTAAATCCATATGAAAAAATAATTTCTTCCCATGCTCTTTTGCCATTAATTGAATATGTTTTAACTGAGACATATGAACATCTAAATACATCCCCATTTCATAATTGGATGCTAAAAATTTCTCAAAATCCTTCATATTACGTGAAGCAGGAAAAATTTTCTGCATGTAATAGCAGCCTCCTAATTTGCTTAATAAGATTATCACCTATAATATAGAAATAAGAACCAATCTTTGTTTTATCTATTCATTGTAAACTACTGTGCTTTTTTTGGGAATTTGAAACTTCTCTTGCATTCAAACGTAAATATTGTATAGTACTATTACAGGTGAAAATAGAAAAGCACAAACAATAAAGTTGGATATTTTCTTGTCTTACAAAATGACATTCTTTTGAAAGGAGGGATACAACAGTATGCTAGAATTTTTAGAGGTAAATGATCTTTCATCTTATATTCTCTTTGCTAGTATGTTTATCAAAATAGCTATTTTAATTGGTTTTTTCACTTACCTAAAAGTGTATTTATCGAATCGATCATCTTTTCGAATAGATCAATCACACTATCAAGAAATAGCGATTATGCATTCTCAAATACTTCCAAATGAAATCAATTCTTTTGGAAATTGGCTTGCACTTTATACACGAAGAAAAGAATCTCCTGATGAGGGCCCATCTCACCTCCTACTTGGAAAATTATTTATGAATAAATTTCAAGGAGGAACAAAATGGAGAAAAAATCAAATAAAGTTGTATCCACTGCTTTCAAAGGAATTACTATACTAATTGGAGTATTTATTGTTGGAATATTTTTTGGAGGAGACCACACATTAGCTGCAACGACTGCAGCAAGCGATTCATCTCCTGGCTTTTTTCAACACTATCTTATTGATCCATTTACATTTATTTTGAATACATTAGCAAATTGGTTTCAAGGAAGTTATGGATTATCGATTATAGCTGTAACACTTTTAATTCGCTTCTGCTTAATGCCACTCATGCTAAAATCTACAAAATCTCAGTATGTTATGCGTGATAAAATGACGGTTATGCAACCTGAAATGAAAGTCATTCAGGATAAGCTAAAAAAAGCGAAAAGCCCTGAAGAAAAAGCTAAAATTCAACAAGAAATGATGAAGTTGTATCAGAAACATGGTGTAAACCCAATGGCTTCTCTAGGAGGCTGCCTACCAGTATTAATTCAAATGCCGATTCTAATGGGTTTCTATTATGCAATACGAAATTCTCCAGAAATTTCAAGTCATTCTTTCCTTTGGTTTAATTTAGGTGAACCTGATATTATCCTTGCAGTAATAGCAGCTGCGGTTTATCTTGTTCAAGCTAAATTGTCTATGATTAATATGACTGAAGAACAGAAGAAACAAATGGCTATAATGGCTTATATTTCTCCTATCATGATGGGCGTGATCTCAATTTCTGCACCAGCGGCACTTCCTTTGTATTGGACAGTTGGTGGTAGTTTCCTAATACTACAAACATATATAAGTAAAAAACTTTATAGTGCCAAAAGTGGAAACCCACATTTAGTAGTGACCAAAGCCAACACCACTAAATAAAATAACAAACCCCTTCTGTAATCAGAAGGGGTTTTTAGTAGGAGAAAAAAATAAACGAAGGTTTTGGTCATCGACCTCCATTACCATAGTTGGTTATGAGTCACGAGTAAAAAAGTAATGAGTAAGTAGTCATTGGTTTGCTCTTTCTTATTACAAAATTTAACTATGAGTAAACTCAAAAAATACTCTCCTACCTACCTTGAATTGGAGTCTCACCAATTCAAGGCTTAGAAATATTTCTCACTGTCAAAATCTAATTCAATAGAATAGTTTTTACTGTTTATTAAGTTCGATAAACGATTAGCCTGACGGTCCAATTCGATCGCTTTTAAACGATACACTTCAGGATCAAACGTTGCCATTTTAACTATCGTAAAGTTATCTGTGTAAGAATAAGGATATTCTTCTTTAGTAGCTTCACCTAATTCTTTACACTTTCTAGCCTGCGCTCTAAGTTGTGTAGCTAGTTCAATGGCCTCTACTATAGGCATAGCTTGGCCATTAAAAACAATTTCATTTTCAATATTTGCTTTATACATTAATTTATCTAAAAGACGAAAATCTTTTCGAACTTCTTCTAACTCATTTTCAACATCATGTAATGTTCGAGATTGCTTTGGCATTTTCTCACCTTTTTCAATCTCAATGAATCCTACACGATCCATTTCAAATTCATATTCATGTATCTTTTTATTTAAAACACTTTTTAATTTTACTGCTTCAGCAAGAGACAGCTTAATCATCTTTTCATCTCCTCGTAAAATTTTCATGTATATGTATAAGCTTAAGAATGTATATTATCTCATATAAAAAGAAATTGTTCTATTCGTTTGACTGTTTTCGCATACTTATTGTGAACCAGGAGTGACTATAGCGCGTGTATCGCTAATTGTGACAACATTTTTTTATCAGAAGCAAAACAAAAAGTATATTTTACTCTTTCTTCCATGTAATATGAAGATTAGTTTGATACTATTATTTTTATACATTATAAGGAGGATTGACGATGAGAAATCTCTATACAGAATTAATATTTGGAATGATGCGCGCTGGTATTTTAGGTTTCGGTGGGGGACCTTCTGTCATTCCACTTATTAGACATGAAGCTGTGACTCGTTATAAGTGGCTCGATGACCATGAATTTGGGGAAACATTAGCGATAGCAAATACCTTACCCGGACCAATTGCTACTAAGATGGCAGCTTATTTAGGATATAAAACAAAGGGTTGGATTGGTGCCGTTATAAGTGTTATCGCTCACGTGTTACCGACATGCTTAGCGATGGTTTTTTTAGTTGCTTTTATTAATATTCTAAATGATTCTACAAGAATTCAAAGTATGATAGGAGCTGTTATTCCAGTTGTCGCTGTCATGCTTGGACAAATGGCATATGAATTTGGAGAAAAAGCTGTGAAAGGTCTAGGAAAGGTAATAGGAATTCTATTTTTCATTATAGCATTTGTCTTATTACAGTCTTTTTCACTAAATCCAGGCATTGTTATAGTCATTTTTCTATTATATGGTGCTTTTCATTTTAAAATAAAGGATCGACTTCATCACAATAAGAAGGAGAAAAACATATCATGATATTGACTATGACCATTTGGAATCTGTTTGTAGCATTTTTTATTGCAAATATCCTTGGATATGGTGGAGGTCCTGCCTCTATCCCACTTATGTATGATCAAATCGTGTCACAGTATGGTTGGTTAGACAATACAGAATTTTCTAATATGCTTGCATTAGGAAACGCCCTTCCTGGACCTATCGCTACAAAAATCGCAGCTTTTGTAGGATTTGAAGTTCATGGCTGGATTGGCTTTCTTGTTGCTCTTTTAGCCACCATCGCTCCATCAGCAATAGTACTTATATTATTAATTAAAGGTCTACAACGATTTAAGCAATCTCCTATTGTAAAAGGTATGTCTTTACTCGTTCAACCTGTTATCGCGATTATGATGCTTTTACTTACTTGGAATATGGCAAAAGATGCTGTTATATCTATAGGATACTTTCATTCACTAGTCCTTGCCTTAATTGCCTTTTTCACATTAGTAAAATATAAAATTCACCCTGCATTTGTTATTATATTGGCCTTTATTTATGGAGGCTTTATTATTCCTTATATATAAATCACATGATGATTACATACCAAAAGGTATTAAGAGGAAATTCTCTTAATACCTTTTCTCTTTATAATGGTACATGATGATTTAAATTGATGCACACTTTTGGTGACATTAAAAACAACCTATTGTTCAACTTCATCTTTTGGACTATTCTCTTCGTCCTTTGCAATCGCTGAAGCAATTTGATTCATTTCGCCTTTTATATTATGTTTTCCAGAATAATTATTAATCACATCAACAAGATTTAAACCTGTCGTTTCTTGAAGAGTTTCTTGAAGAGTTGACATAATACCAGTAACTGAACCTGTCATATTTTGAATACCATTACCATTTCCTGTATCAATAATCTTAATGCTTTCAACGCTTGCAAGTGGTGCAGCAACTTTTTCAGCATATTGTGGCAGGATATTTAAAATCATTTCTAATTTAGCAGCTTCTCCATACTTTTCGAAAGCTTTTGCTTTTTCCTCTTGAGCATTCGCTTCAGCAAGACCTATCTCTCTAATAACCATCGCTTCTGCTTTACCTCTTGCCTCGGATGCAGAAGCTTCTGCAAGTCCATCTAATTTTACTTTTTCTGCATGAGCTTTAGCTTGCGTTGTTACTTCGTATTGACGTGCTTCTGCCTCAAGTTGTGCTTTACGTTTTTGAGCTTCCGCTGATTTTTCTAAAGCATAAGCATCGGAATCGGCTTTTAAGTTAATATCAGCTTGATATTGACGTTGACGTCTTTCAGATTCTTTCTCTTGTAGCTCGATTTGTTTAACACGTTCAACAATTTCAATTTGCATTTCTTGCTCTTTTACTTGCTGAGCGATACGTGCTTTTTGTAAATCATAAGCCATATCTGCTTCAGCCTTAGCACTATCCTGTTCTTTCTTAAATTCAGACATCTTTAATTGGTTTTCTTTGCTTGCTTCAGCAACCTGAGTATCTCTTTCAAGCTCTGCCCTTTTTGCTTCCTGTTCATTTTTTGCCGTTTCAATACGACTTTCTCTTTTAGCAATTGACTCAGCAATTTCTGCTTCTTTTTGCACTTCTGCTATACGGTGTCGAGATTGATATTCTAAATATTTATCCACATCGATATAATCACGAACGTTAAATGATCGAATTTCAAAACCTAATTTATTTAAATCTGGCTCAGCTACATTTTTCACTTGTCTTGAGAAAGCTTCACGATCACTATAAGCATCTTCTACTGTCATCGATCCTAAAATAGCACGAAGATGCCCATCAAGAATGGACGTTATTTCTTCACTAACCGCATCATGACTTTTCCCCATGAAATTCTCAGATGCCGTTGCAATCATACTTAAATCACTACCAACTTTTACAACAGCATTACTTATTGCACCTAAACGAACTTTTTGCTTTGTATATACTTCATTTGCCTTTACCGTCAATGTATATGTAGTTAAAGTCATACGTTGTGACTGCTGAACAAATGGTAAAACCAATGTTCCACCACCGCTAACTACTTTTATTTTTCTGCCCTCTCCTAAATTACATACATTTTCACCTGATCCGAGCATACTTCCTGTCACAATTAATGCTTCTTCAGAACCGACCGTAACATATCGACTAATAATAAATGAAATCAAACCTAATAATAATACTGCTAAACCAATTAATAACCACAACGTCATCGACATTTATTTTCCCCCTGACACATCATAATCTAAATAATTAAAATCTTTATCATACTTTACGACATAGAAAATATTGTCCTTCACTTCAATAATTAAAGCGGAATCACCTTGAGAAATTTCTTTGTTGTTATAGCTTTTCGCTGTTCTTGAAACCATACCTAGTGCTGTCTTGACTGTAACTTCACCGATAGAATCGGCAGGAATACGAAGTGTTACTTCTCCAACTTCCCCTTTCATATTCTCAATTTTAAAAGCGGTTGAACTTTCCATTTTAGATAATGGTATGAAGACAAAAATATTTAATAATAGCGTTAACCCAAATGATAATAAAATAGCCAAAGCGATAACATAAACTGTTGTAAGTGTTGTGTAGGTTAATAGTAAATAACCTATTGCAGAAGCAACACCTGTAAAACATAGCATGGTAGTTAAATTAAACACATCACTATCTAAACCTAGAGATGAATCAAATAAGCCACCCAAAAACAAATTTAAAAACAGAATGGCAAGTGTAGCAATAAAGATATATAAAAATATCGAACTAAGAGCCATTTTTACCTCCCCTCTCATAATTATATTTCTTTATAATTAATATACGAACCTATCCAGAAAAAGTTTCATAATCATCAAAAATAATCCTAATAAACCATAATTATACAATAAAGAGTTGAGAAATAGATAAGCGTCTATCATTTTGTATTTTTATGATAATATAGTAATATCCTATATTTCGATAGAACTATAAAGGAGGTATTACCCATGGAGGAAAGCAAAGAGAAACGTTTAAAGATTGTCTGGCTTCCCATATTTTTAATATTATCGATATTAATTGGTGTCATTATAAATAAACTTGTTCTCACAATGGTTATTGGTATCATCATTGGAATAATACTAGATTTTACATTAACGAATAAAAAATCAGACTTATCAAAACAAAAGTAGCTTAAAAGAACTCAATAAAATAGAAAAAAGCACGTAAAATGACAATATTTACGGGCTTTTTTATGAGGTATTTAATTGATAGATACAATTTCTGTAGGTGTAAAAGCAGGATGCTCGCTTTCCACGGGGCGGATGGTGAGCCTTCTTGGCATATAGTACCTGTGGTGTCTCACCTATTATAACAATGATCTTTTAGAAAAAAAATCATTCTAATAAAGTGTGCGTTAATGATCATTGTTAATAACTAAAAGCAAATATTTATCCATACACAACTTAAAAATAAGAAAAAAAGCCTGTCTCAAAAGTTATAAAAAACGACTTTTGAAACAACCTTTCTTTCTTTTTTCACGAATAGAAAACTATTTTGATTACACGATGTTAAATAACACTTCTCCCATGAGTAGGACCAATATCATTATCAGTAAATTTCTAGCCACTTTCAAAGGAATATGCGGTAAAGCAATTAGACCTATTTGTGAGCCAATTGCAGAACCTATTGCCATCGCTATCGCATAATGCCATTGAATGAATCCAGTTTGATAAAAAACCAAAAATGCTCCAAAACAACTACCAAGAATTAAGACTCTAGTTAATTGAACAGCTTTTAAATAAGATTGAGTCTTGCCCAAAAAGTGTAGAATCCCAAAAGTAGAAGAACCTGGACCAAATCCACCATCGTACAAAGCAACAAAATAAGGTATAACAAAACTTGTTTTATGATCTAAATCAATATTTTCTTCTTTTTTAGAAATCCATTTTTTATTTTTAATCATTATGACAAATGCCATAAAGAGCAAAATGAGTGCAATTACATTCATATTCTTATCGGATATTCTCGTGGTAATCAGCGCGCCTGAAACACCACCCAAAAAGGCTATCGTAACATATAGTATCATGACTTTTAATTTTATTTGTCTATTTCTTAATAAATACGTAACACTTGTCAGAGCAGCAATCCCAGAAGAAAACTTATTAGTTGCAATACCGTTATGAATAGGAATTCCAAATAGCATCATGGCTGGTAAGGTAATTAATCCTCCCCCTCCTGCTAAAGTACCAATAAATGACGAAAAAATCCCTAAGAATACTAAAAGAAAAAACATTTCATTCACATATATTCTCCACCTTTTTGTATGAAAACAGCATTTTTGATTATTCCCTAATATGATTGAGTAGTTTAGTAGAGAATTATTACACTACTATCATACAGAATAATGGAAATATTTTCTCATTATATACTTTAAAAAATGTAAACTACCTACAGTTTATATTTACGCTTTTTCTGTAACCCATTGCTTCCATAGGAGTCTCACTTTTTCACTCTTTCAAATTTTTAATAAAAAACTGAAATTTATTAAAAAGGAAAGATAACTAAATATCCATGCTATACTATGTATACCATTTTATCTTTACTGTAACTTGTTCTCTTTTCCCTATTCCAACTGGAATAGGGATTTGTTTATTTTTTTGTCTGTGTTTCTTTTTGAAGATAATTGCTCTAATCCGTTTGTTTTCCTCCCATTTATGTTTTGTTAATATGTAATAACAACGGCTAAAGAGCGCTTTTTCCTATCAAGATAGGTCCATACAAAAAAAACAGACTCTCATAAAAGAGTCTGCTCATAATGTATGGTTACAACCATTAAGCTTTAACTACGTTAGAAGCTTGTGGTCCGCGTTGACCTTGTTCAACTTCGAAAGTTACACTTTGACCTTCTTCTAAAGTTTTGAAACCGTCGCCTTGAATAGCTGAGAAATGTACGAATACGTCTTCTCCGCCTTCACGCTCGATGAATCCAAAACCTTTGTCTGCGTTAAACCATTTTACTTTACCTTGTTCCATGTTTGTTTCCTCCTAGTGTGTTCTCCACACAATGTGTTACTATTCTTGCTCAAAACTTCATAAATGAAAAAGTAGTACTTTTTATCAATCGTGACGAACAAAAATAATCCACTGTTAGCATAGCATACATTAGTATACTTGGCAAATCGTTGGAAGTTTATTGATATTCTTCTATCTTTTGGTATGTTTTACATTCGGTAGTTTTTTATCAGGATGGCCTTTTCCGAAGTGCTGATGATTTTTTTTAGCTTTCTCTTTATTCTCACGCAGTTTTTCTACAAACTCATGCGTGTCACTCATCAAACATCCCCTCCTTTTACAAAATTTACTATTACTATAACCAGTAAACAAAGGATTCATGCATGAAATTTTTTTCTATTTATTCCTTATACCCTTTGAATTTCATTAAAAGTTTGATTAACTTTCTTATTTGTAACATAACTATGTAAAATCATTCCTATAACTACAATAAAAATTCCATTCCAAGATAATAAAGAAGGTACTGCAATTGATAAAAATAAAAGTTCTCCAGCTAAAGTAAATATGACTTCCATAGATTGCGTTGCTTCCACTGCAGCTAGCTTCGACATATCTCCTCTAACTAAATCTGTTGCTTTAAAAAAGAGAACTGTGGCAATTACCCCTGAAAAGATCGCAACGAGTAAAGCTTGAAAGCTTTGTTCCTTTGAAGGGAGGCCAGCCGTAAAGACACCATAAATCGAAAGCACAATCCAAAATGGCAAGCTGGCCAGAGTCATTCCTAAAACGCGCTGGTAAACATCCAAACGTCCTTTTGTTACATCCATCATTTTTCGATTACCAAGTGGATAAGCAAAGGAGGCGATTAATACTGGTAATATCCCTAACAATAGATTCCATAATGAAATTTCCTTCATATGTTCGATTTGCATAATAATAATCCCTAGTAATATGATCAAGGACATGAACAAACCTCTATATGGAATTTTCCCTCTCACTTCTATAGAACCATTTTTTGTAGTAATCGTCTCATAAAATAGAGGTGCTAGTAGTGTGCCAGAGATAATTGTAATTTGCCAAGTGCCTGCAATTAACCAGCCAGGAGCATATGCGGATGAAAAGCATAGAGGTGCATAGAATAGTCCAAACCCCACCACACTCCAAAGTAACCAAGAAGCTGGTTGTTCCTTCATTGCTTTAAATAAGCCATTTAAGTTCTTTCTTGCTGCCACAATGCATAGCAAAAAAGGAACCATAAAAAAATATCTTAGTGAAGCACTCCAAATCCAACTACCACCTGAAAGCTCCATAGATTGATTTAATACAAAAGTAACTGCAAAGAAGACTGCTGAGCAAATTCCTAATATGATTGGTTTCAAAAGTTACACCTCACTCTGTTAAAGTTAACAATTCACCTAAGCTAAGCCAGTTTTCTTCAACAAGGTGAGTAATTGTTTCAATGTTTTTATTTTTACATGCGGAAATAATTTGTTTATGCTGCTCAATAGATTTTTGAGCTTTCTCTGTTGTAAATTGTGAAATTTCTAAACGTAAAATTTTTGATACACTTCTTTCTAACGCGTATACAATTTCAGGGTTTCCTGCTACGTCTAAAAACACGTGATGAAAAGCATTATCTGCCTCTATAGCTTCCATGACATCATTATTGGCAATAGCTAGCTGAAAATCCCTATTACTCTCCTCTAATTTCGTTATATCCTCCTCACTTAAGCTATCCGCTGCAAGTCGAGCCGCCAATGAGTGTAGAGCTGCTACAACGGTAAATGCATGTTTAGCACTTTCAATACATAGTGGAGCAACACGTGTTACAGAACCTGGTATCGATTCAACTAATCCTTCATCCTCCAATCTCTTTAAAGCTTCTCTAACAGGTGTACGGCTAATCCCAAACCTCTCTGCTAATTCTTTATCATGTAAGCGTTCCTCTGGTTGCATCTCCATCGTTACAATTGATTTTTTTAATACTTGATATACTTCATCTCTTAATGACAAACGTTTTATAGGTTTAATAGTATTATTTTCCATAAAACCAATATATCGCATATTAAGTTTATACACAACAAATTTTCTAACTTTTCAATCTATTGATATCATCTAATTTGTTAAGCATGCTCTTTTCGCATACTTTGTTGCTAAGGAACAAGTATTGTCTTTTAGTCTAAGGTGCTCGCCTTCCGAGAGGCAGCGGTGAGCTTCAACCATATCCCTAATAATATCTGTGGGTCTTCACCTGTCCTGCAACTCTCACAGGAATCTCGTACCAGGCACTTTTTTAAACCCACAATCTTATAGAAAATAGTCCTTAAGAAAAAAGAGAATCATTTCTATAGCCGTTTCTGTTACGACTATTAAATGATCCTCTTTCGTGCTTATTTAAACTATGTCCAATTTATACTTTCTACAACTTTTATATCTTGTTCGACTGTTACAGAGTTAGACGCATATCGGTTATTTTCTATATTTTTAAATGCCGTGGCAAGCATTAACTTTAAACGATTTACTTGATTAATGGCAGTCTCACTCGCATCATAATCTATCGCTGTAATATTTGCATGTGGATACATCTCTTTTAATCCTTTCATCATACCACGCCCTGTCACATGATTAGGTAGACAGGCAAATGGTTGAACACACGCAATATTATCTACACCGTCTTCAATTAATTCCATCATCTCTGCTGTTAAAAACCATCCTTCTCCTGCTTGATTTGCTATTGATAAAAGCTTTCCAGCCTTATCAGCTAATTGATATATAGTCAGTGGTTCAGAAAATCTTTCACTTTTTCGTAATGCATCTTTTAAAGGCTTTCGGAAATATTCTAAGTAGCGAATAATACTATGCCTTACAGGAACAGAAAGCTTACTTTTTCCTAAATGTTTTCCTTTATAAATGCCGTCGTATGAACAATAAAGAAAGAAATCAAGAATATCAGGTAGTACAGCTTCTCCACCTTCTTGTTCAATCAACTCCACAATTTGATTATTCGCATTGGGATGAAATTTAACTAATATTTCTCCAACTACCCCAACTTTTGGTTTTCTTTTCGGAATTACTGGAAGTAAATCAAATTGTTCAACCATTTTCTCTAGATTCTTTTTATATTCTCTAAAGTTAAAATGAGCTACTGAATCTTTACAAATACTCAGCCAATAATTGAAAAAGATATTTGTACTTCCAGGAACTTTTTCATATGGGCGTATGCGATTTGTAATTCTCATTAAGGCATCTCCATAACAAGTGGCAGCAATCAACTTCTTAATCATTGAATAACTTAACTCAAATCCAGGATGCTTTTCAATTCCAAGTGCATTAAGAGAAATAACAGGTACCTGTTCCATACCAGAATCCTTCAATGCTTTTCTTAAAAGGGTAATATAATTTGTTGCTCTACATGCTCCACCTGTTTGAGACATGATGACGGCTGTTCGATTCACATCATATTTTCCACTTTTCAAAGCATGTACTAGCTGACCTGTGGTTAATATTGCTGGATAACATGCATCATTATTTACATATCTTAAACCTGTATCAACAGCTTCTTCTGTTACAGTCGGTAATAAATCAGCACGATATCCTTCACTTTTTAAGACAGATTCATACAATTCAAAATGAATAGGTGACATTTGTGGTATTAGAATTGTATATTCTTGTTTCATTTCTTGAGAAAATGAAACTATTTTCTTACTTTTACTTGGAATAATTGTCTTTCTATTTTGAGCAGTGCGTTCTTTCATGGCAGCTTGCAAAGACCGTATACGAATTCGAGCCGATCCTAAATTTTGGATTTCATCTATTTTAATAAGCGTGTACATTTTTTGATGTTTTTCTAAAATTTCTTGAACCAGATCAGATGTAATTGCATCCAATCCACATCCAAAAGAGGTTAATTGAACGAGCTCTAATTCATCTTGTAATGCTACTACTCGTGCTGCACGATATAGCCGAGAATGATATGTCCATTGATTGACAACATGCAAATCTTTCTCAGCTGATGCTAAATGAGCAATAGAATCCTCTGTGAGCACTGCCATATCATAATTCGTTATTAATTCCGGTATCCCATGGTTAATCTCAGGATCAATATGGTACGGTCTACCAGCAAGTACAATACCTTTTTTGCCTGTTTCTTTTAAGTATTGCAGAGTTTCCTCACCTTTTTTTTGAATGTCTTTCTTCACGTTCTTAGATTCTTGTAAAGCTCGTTCAACCGCAAGATAAATTTCCTTTTTAGAAATGGTATTAAATTGCTTAGCCAATTCCTTTTTCAATGCCTTTTCATTATCTAAAGTTAAAAATGGCTGAATAAATGAAATTCCTTTTTCTTTTAATCGATCCAAGTTTACTCGGATGACTTCCGGATAAGAAGTCACTACTGGACAATTAAAATGATTATTCGCTTCTTCCGCTTCTTTCTTTTCGAAAACAACTGATGGATAAAAAATAAAGTCCACTTCCATATCAATCAAACGCTCAATATGTCCATGAGTTAGTTTGGCTGGATAACAAACAGATTCTGATGGTATAGAATCCATTCCTTGTTCATACAATTTTTTACTAGAACGAGGTGATAACACTACCTCGAATCCTAATTCTGTAAAAAACGTATGCCAAAAAGGATAGTTTTCATACATATTTAGTACACGCGGTATACCAACTTTTCCTCTTGTAGCCTGTTCATTTTCAAGTGAATCATAGCCAAATATTCTTTCATATTTATAAGAATATAAATTAGGTATTTCTTTATTTTTCTTTTGTTTTCTCCCTCCACGTTCACAGCGATTTCCAGTTATGAAAAAGCGTTTATCTTTAAAACGATTAATCGTTAATGAGCAATTATTTCCACACAACCCACAACGACTGTGAGATATTTCACAAGAAAATGTATGAATTTCATCTTGAGAGATAATAGTACTTGGTATTTCATCTTTTTGTTCTTGCGCAATTAATGCGCAGCCGTAGGCGCCCATAATACCCGCAATATTTGGACGAATGACTTCTTTTCCAATTAACAATTCAAAGGCACGAAGAACAGCTTCATTATAGAACGTACCACCTTGAACAATGATATCTTCACCAAGCTCTTCCACATTACGAAGCTTCATTACTTTTTGAATAGCATTTTTAATAACGGAGTAAGAAAGTCCAGCAGAAAGATTAGGAAGAGTAACACCTTCTTTCTGTACCTGTTTAACCTTAGAATTCATAAATACTGTACATCTTGAACCTAAATCGACGGGCTGATCAGCAAGGAGTGCTTGCTTTGCAAATTCATCAATTGACAAATGAAGCGATTTAGCAAAGCTCTCTAGAAAAGATCCACATCCTGCAGAACAAGCTTCATTCAATAATAATTGATCGATCGCTCCATTTCTAATCTTGATACATTTCATATCTTGGCCGCCAATATCAAGAATGAAATCAACATTAGGTGCAAAAGTTGATGCTGCTTTATAGTGAGCAACGGTTTCAATCTCTCCAATATCAATATTTAGTGCTGCCTTCACTAAACCTTCACCATAGCCAGTAACAGCAGATTTAGCGATGAATACTTCTTCTGGTAAAACTTTATATAATTGCTCTAATCCTTCTAGAACTGATTGTAATGGATTGCCCTTATTACTTTCATAAAATGTATATAATAACTCCTGATTTTCTCCCATTAAAACAATTTTTGTAGTCGTTGATCCTGCATCAATCCCTAAGTAACTAGCTCCTTTGTATAAATTCAAGTCCTCTGTTTTTACAGTTGCTTGATCGTGGCGAGCGCGAAATTCCTTCAATTCTTGCTCATCACGAAATAAACATGGTAATTTCGTAATTTCCGTATTAGATATCGTTAGCGAGAATCCTTCAAATCGTTTACATAATTCAGCTAGGTTTAGCACTTCATTTTTCTTACTACACATTGCCGTTCCTATCGCGACATAATATTGGCTATTTGATGGAAAAATCACTTCGTTATTCGATAACTTTAATGTTTCAATAAAACGCAGGCGCAACTCTGATAAATAGGTTAAAGGTCCTCCTAAAAAAGCTACTTTTCCTTTAATAGGGCGACCACATGCTAGCCCACTAACCGTTTGAGTGACAACGCTTTGAAAAACAGAGGCTGCAATATCCTCTTTTCTAGCTCCTTCGTTCAAAAGTGGCTGTACATCCGTTTTCGCAAAAACACCACAGCGAGATGCAATTGGATAGATTTTTTGATAGGACATAGCAAGCTCATTTAATCCTTTAGCATCCGTCTGAATAAGGGCTGCAATTTGATCAATAAAAGCGCCAGTACCTCCAGCACATGCTGCATTCATTCGTTGTTCAATTCCATTTGAGAAATAGATGATTTTAGCATCTTCTCCACCAAGCTCAATAACCACATCTGTTTGTGGTATATTTTTTTCAACTGCCTCTGTACAAGCAATGACTTCTTGGATAAATGGAATGCGAACTTGTTTAGCCATTGAAATACCCGCTGAACCTGAAATACTCATTGTCACTTCAGCATTAGGATATAACGATACTAATTCCTTTAACATTTGATTCGTTGTATTTTTTACATCAGAAAAATGTCTTAAATACTGTTGATAAACAATATCTCCATCTTCATTCAATACAATAATCTTTGAAGTAGTAGACCCAACATCCAATCCTATATGTAATAACATGTAATGTCCCTCTCTCGAATTCACTATCCCTGATATTTTGAATCAAATTATTCATTCAGAGAAAAAAGCAAGTTACTTAAAAGCATACTTTACAAGAATAACATCTAGTCTTTCTCTTTAATTAAGGCTGTTTTCACATACTTTGTTAACTATGAACAAGTATTTGAATATAGGCTAAATTGAGTTCCGCTCCAGGATGCTCGCTTTCCGCAGAGCAGGCGGTGAGTATCTTACGCTCCATTCGACTTTTTATACTATATTTATTCAACGAAACTTATTTAAAAACAACAATCTTTTAGAAAACAGCCTTAATTAATGAAATAATCAATGGGATTTATTAGTTATTATTATAATTTTATATTATTTCAAAAAAATAAATATAAAAATTTTTTTACAAATAAACAAACTATTTCAATTCATACATAACTCAAAAAGAGTTAAACGTTATCAGCAATTTTCTCGTTCATTGAGCCTATAAAAGACTGTACGGCTTTTTCAAATAAATCGATTGATTAACAAAATTTGCTAGTTGGTTTAAATCCAAGTTCAGCAATTAGTATTTAAATTAAAAACACTTTTACATACACATTAGAACCCTTTCATGTAGAAAGGGTCTTATTAGCTGTTCTATATTTATTATACGTTTGGTCGTAATCCGTTCATCATAAAGTGAATGATCCTCTCTATCTCTAATTCTTCATCTACAATATAATTTTCAGGAAATAGTATAAAACGAGAAGAAAAGTAACCTCCTAAAAACGTTAGCATAAGTCTAATAATTGTTTCCACTGGTAAATCAACAAGTTGACCCCGCTCTTTAAAATGTTCAATTGCTTTCACAATATGATTAAAAACTTCACTTTTATAACCTAATTGAAATAATTCTTTTCGAAAGTCTTCACGATACAAGATTTCCTTTACAACAATTTTGAAAACCTCCTTATTCTCTTTTATAAAATGAAATCGATTATTTACTAACCCTTTCAAAAAACCTTCAAAACTAGTGTATTTTTCAAGAGGAATTTCACGAACAAATTCTTCCGCTAACGACGGAAATAAATCTTTTAAAAATGGTAATATAACCGAAAGTAATAGATTATCCTTCGTTCCATAATGTCTAAAAATAGTTGCTTCAGCCACACCAGAAGCTTTTGCTATTTCACTCGTTGAAGTATTTGCATACCCTTTTTCAGCAAACATTTTAATTGCATTTTCAACAATTCTTTGCTGCTTATCTGTTGTTTTTTTACTTAATTTTGTTTGAGATATAATACGATCTAAAATATTTTCAGATGACATAAAAGCACCACCTTATTGATCCTAATAAATTAGTTTATAATTTACGATATTTTTTCATGGCAAAGACATTGAGTACAATAAAGAGGATCGCAAAAATGAGTAGTACAAGTAAATCTACTGCAATATCACTAAAATTCCATCCTTTATACATTACCCCTTCAATTGCGTCCGCTGCATAATATAATGGCATAATTCGTCCGACCGCAACTAACCAATCTGCTACGCCATCTAATGAAAAAATTCCTGAGAAAAAAATTTGTGGAACAATCACTAACGGAATAAATTGCATCATTTGAAACTCTGAAGAAGCGAATGTCGATAACAGAATTCCAAGAGATAATGCAACAAATGCTACGATTAAATTAAGAAGTAATACGAGCCAAATAGAGCCCACTAACGTAATATCTAAAATATTTACTGCGAACAAAACAACGATAATAGTTTGAATCACAGCAAACATTCCATATCCAACTAAATATCCAGTAATGATTTCAGATCTACGTATAGGAGTCGACATTAACCTTTCCAAAGTTCCTATTGTACGTTCTCTTAATAAACCAATTCCAGAAATTAAAAATACAAATAAGAATACAAAAAAGGTAATTAACATTGGACTTAATATATCGAAAAATGCCGTATTTTTGTCCCCATATATATAGTCAACATGCAAATTTTCATCCTCTTGCTGAATTATAGACTGTTGCTTCATCTGAGAATACGCTGTAAACACTTGGTTCACTTTCATTTGTAAGGCTTTCGCTGTTGTCGGATCATCATTTTGCAGAGTTAATTTTATTTCTCCATTTTCAACTTGTAATAGGCCATCTAAATCTTTCTCAACAACGATAGTCTTTTTGGGATTATCATACTCTTTAACGTCAATATTTGCTTTTTCTAGTAATTGAACAATGTTCGTATCAAGATTACTTACTCCTAACTTCGGTTCAACTGTATCTCCATTAAATAAAAAATACATCAATGTTAAAACAAGCAGTGGCGCTAAAAATAATAACGCTAACGTTCTTTTGTCACGAAGCAGCTGTAAAGCAATACGTTTGATTAAGGCTGCTACTCTCATGCTTGCACACCTCCAGCCTGTAGGAATACATCTTCTAGATTATAAACAGAGTATTGTTCTTTTAATTCTTCTGGTGAGCCTTCAGTTATAATTCTTCCATGTCTAATCATTGCTAAACGATCACATTTTTCCGCTTCATCCATTACATGTGTTGTAATAATAATGGCTTTGCCTTCTTCCTTTTTTAAACGGATTAACTCTGTCCATATAGATTTTCTTAATTCTGGATCGATTCCAACCGTAGGTTCATCCAGTATAAGAAGTTTAGGATTTTGAATAAGTGCAATAGCTAAGGATAAACGACGTTTCATTCCCCCCGAATAGTTAGATACTTTTTTCTTTAGCTCATTGGTGAGATTAACAATACCAGCAGCATATTGAATCCGTTCTTTTTGCTCTTTTTTAGTTAATTTAAATAACGAAGCAAAAAATCGTAAATTTTCTTCACCTGACAATTCAGTATATAATGCATCGGACTGAGCCATATAACCGATATTTTGCAATACTTCTAAATTAGGCATCTGTTTATCTAAAACGGTGATGGAACCTAAATCCCCTACATCCATACCCACTAAAAGCTTAACTAAGGTGGTTTTCCCTGAACCAGAAGGACCTATTAATCCAAAAATTTGACCACTCTCAATCGTCATATTAATATCTTCTAACACTTGTCTCTTCCCGAAACTTTTACTAACATGATTCACTATAATTGATGAGCTCATCTTTTAACACCTCCGAATAAAGTAAGTAATCACTCACTTTTTATTATAAATTGGCTTAGATGTTAGTCAACCCAAAAACAGAATATTACAAAACGAATTCAATACTTCATCACATTTTCTAGAAAAAATCATTCGTATTCGAGAATTAAGTTGCTTTCAGGAGGAATAATTGGCAAACTGATAAATAAGAAAGCAACATCGGCTATCATAAAAACGATAAAGTATAATCCTCCAAAGTACTAGTAAAGACTTTTATTTTAGTCTTAAATGATATACTTTCTTAATTATTGTCACAAAATTCATAAACGATTCAATAGAAAAAACTTCAATGAAATGCGTAGGTGCTTATAATGATTGAAATAAAGACGTCCACACTAAGTGATGGAGAATTGAATAGAGGCGTATTTGCCACATGTGATATTCCAAAAGGAGTATTATTTCACCAAGCTCCGGTGATTCCTTATCCGAATGATGAGCATATTCACATTGAAAAAACGCTTTTAGCCGATTATGCTTTTGAATATGGAAAAAATCATACCGCAATTTTGTTAGGCTACGGTATGCTATTTAATCATTCCTATCAGCCAAATGCCAACTATGAAATCAATTTCGATAATCATACTTTTGATTTTTATGCGTACAAAGATATTAAAGCAGGGGAAGAAATTCTCATCAATTATAATGGGGATGTGGATATTGATGATCCACTATGGTTTAATCAAGACTAACCTACATTAATAGCTCTAAAATAAAAAAACAACACTTTTCTCTAAATAAGTGTTGTTTTTTTATCCGATTATTTAGCTTACTTCAAATGAAAGATACTTTAACAATCAGCTTTTTTTTCAATTGGTTTAACCCTACATACAAATAATAATAATAAAGCACCTACCATAGCTATTATAGCACCTACATATAAAGCAGTATCGTAATCACCAGACCAATCGATAATCAAACCTGTTAGGAAAGGTGCTAGTATTCCCGCAACAGATCCTAATGTAGTTACTACACCACTGATTGTACCGACACTTTTTTGAGACAACACTCTCGGTATGGTTAAAAAGCCTCCCATTGTAAGACATAAAAATCCATTAGAAGCTGAAATTAATAAAGCTACAGTCCCAATACTCGTTGCTTTCGAGCCTATTATTAATAAAACTCCGGAGATTAACAAACCTAATATAGGAATTAATTTTCTACCAATGTTATGCCCCAACTTATTGGAGGCAGCATCCGCTAAATAGCCTCCAATTGGATATGTAAAAATAGCCACAAGATATGGCAACATAGAATAGATAGCACTTTGGCTTAAATCTATACCTCTACCATTTACAAAATAGACAGGTAACCAAGTCAAAAATAAAAAGAAAAGATAGTTAGCACAAAAGTAAGCAAGTCCACACCCCCAAACGGATAGAGTTGAAAAAATTTCTTTTTTTGACAATACAATTCCTTCTATTGGCGTTTCTTCTTTATTATGATCTGCTCGAATATAATCCAATTCTTCTTTTCCGATTTTACAATCATGTTCTGGTTTATCTCTACCGAATTTCCACCAAACCAAACACCAAAGAGGACCGAGAAAAGCAAAAATATAAAATAAACTTTGCCAACCCCATGTTTGAATAATCCAAGTAGCGATTAACATTGTTACTCCAGTACCAAAAGGGATTCCTGCTAGAACCAACCCTGTAGCTATTCCTGATTCTTTTTTAGGTATCCAATTTGCTATTATTGAATAAATCGCTGGCATGGTCACACCTTCACCGAGACCCATAGAAGCTCTAATTAAGACCATTAATCCTAATGTAAAGCCAAATGGAGTAAGAAAAACAAAAATAGACCATGCTATAGCTCCCACTACCAAAACTTTACCGCCACCAAATTTATCAGACAACATGCCACCAGGAAATTGAGTAATTGTATAACCTATAAAAAATGCTGTAGATACCAGCCCAAACTCTGTTGCACTCCAATTAAAATGTTCCATCATAGAAGGACCTGCCATTGACATGATGGATCGATCCATATATAAAACAATCGTACATAATGCTAGTAGAAATACAATCGACCAACGTTTATTTCCAATTTTCGAATGCATAATTATCCTCCTCATAGTGTGACACACACATTCAATAAGCCCTTTCGAATAGAAGCTAAAAACCAATAGCCCCTATCGCAATTCATGCTCAATATTTCACATAAAAATCGTGATAATATTCCATTTGAAAACAATACTGACGATGTCCCACTATTCCTATTAGATTAGCATATTACTAATATTTAAACCTCTGACTAAAAAACATTTTGGCTATATATCTGACATTCTATCATTTTACCCAACTTTAATTTTCCTTAATTCCTTAGTTAATACAGGAACTATTTCCGTTAAATCTCCCACAATGCCATAATCTGCAACTTCAAAAATTGGAGCGTCAGGATCTTTGTTAATGGCTATAATCGTTTCAGAAGAGGAAATACCAGCTACATGCTGCATAGCACCAGAAATTCCACATGCAAAATATATTTTAGGCCCTACTGTTTTTCCAGTTTGACCAATTTGCAATTGCGGAGAAATCCATCCAGCATCCACACAAGCTCTTGATGCAGCAATAGTTCCACCAAATACTTCTGCTAATCTTTTGAGCATTTCGAAATTTTCTGGCCTACCTATTCCTCTACCTCCTGCTACAATGACTTCTGCATCCTCTAAGCAAACTCCTCTTTCTTCTGTTAACTTAACTATTTCTAATACCTTCGTTCTAATTTCTTCTTTTCGAGTATGAATATTCTCTTTAATAATATAAGGATTACATTTTTGAATTGGTATAGCTTTTTTAAAAACACCTGGACGTACAGTACCGATTTGTGGTCGTGACTTGTCACAAATAATCGTTCCCATTAAGTTTCCGCCATATGCTGGTCTTGTCCATGCAAGAATACCGTCCTCTTGCATTTCTATACTTGTACAATCTGCAGTTAGCCCTGTATGTAAGCGACATGCCACTCTAGATGCTAAATCTCTTCCATTATTAGTAGCACCCATTAAAATAGCTGTTGGTTTATACTTATTCACTAATGTAACCATTACATTTGTATATGCATCAGTAGTGTAATGTGTATATTCTTCTCCTTCAACAACAATTATTCCATCCGCACCATATCTACTAACTGTTTTTACTGTTTTATCCACATTCTGACCGATGATGATGGCAACGAGTTTTTCATTATGAACTGTCGCCAACGTCTTTCCTTTATTAAGCAACTCTAGCGCTACTTTTTTTACTTCACCCTCAAATGTTTCTATATATACCCATATATTCTTATACTCTGAAAGCTCCATCACCCAAAACCTCCTTATATAAGCTTAGCTTCGATTAACTTGGCGGCTAATATACGTACTGCTACATCTCCATGATTTTCATTTATAACAATGCCAGTACCTCTTTTTTCAGGTGTAAAGGATCGTTTAACCTTCGTCGGAGAACCTTTTAGTCCTATTTTTGCTTTATCAATTTCTGGCATATCAGCAAATGTTAATACTTCTATTTCTGCTTTATTTGCAGCCAATTTACTTTTAATCGTCGCTAATCTTGGGTTATTAATTGATCTAACCACTGTGCATACAGCAGGGAGCTTTGCTTCAACCAGCTCATATCCTTCATCAATTTCACGTTTTACCACTATTTTTTGCTCTTCACAGATATCAAGTTCTGTAACATAGGTTAATTGAGTTAATCCTAAATGTTCTGCAATAGCAGGTCCAACTTGTCCAGTATCCCCATCGATTGCCTGTTTTCCACATATAATTAAATCATATGTTCCTAAATGTTGAATTGCTGAACTCAATATATAACTTGTAGCGTACGTATCAGACCCTCCGAAACGTTTATCACTCACTAATACAGCTCTATCAGCACCTACAGATAAACATTCTTTCAATGCTAACTTGGCTTGTTCAGGCCCCATACTAATTACTGTAACCGTTCCACCATGTTTTTCTTTCAACTGTACTGCGGCCTCCACTGCATGTTTATCGAAAGGATTAACGATAGCTGGAACTCCAGTTCTAACGAGCGTATTCGTAACGGGATTAATTTTAATTTCAGTTGTATCTGGCACCTGTTTAACACAAACTAATATATTCATATCAATCCCCTCCTTTAATGAAATGTAGTAAGAGATTCTTCGAATGATTATAAATAGTTCATTCATTATTTAGGACTCATTCAAATTTTTTCTTCACATGACTCAGTTGAACAAGCACTCTATTTCATTACAATGTAAACATTTGTTATACCAATATTGTTATATGAATGTGTTATATTTGAAATAGTACGTTCATAAAGGAATGAGTTATATGATATTTTTAGCATTTATTGGTCTTCTTCTTTTTATTATTTTCATATTACTTTTTGGTAAAAAACGCATTGGTTGCTTCATATACATGATTTTAGGCTTTATTTTATGGAAAATGGGTGTACTAACCTTTGTTGCTACACTTCTAATGAATGTAATCAGATGGATATTTGTATTATTCTCACATTTAATAGAGAAATTGATTCATTCAGGAGATAACGCTGCTTCCTTCATAGCTATGTTCAATAAAATTAGCCATATTGTCATAACAAACATTCTCTAGAAAACCACACAAAAATAAGCTGTATGACTTTCATATAGCTTATTTTTGTAAAAGTCATTCTCCGTTTAATGAATATATATTTGTTTTTTTAACTTCTTTTTAATATCCTCACGCAAAATATATTTTTTCACCTTACAGCAAGATCCTGTTCTAGGAAGACGATCTACTAGTTCGACCCTTTCAGGATATTTAAATTTGGCAACATGCATTTTATCAAAAAATACTTTTACATCTTCTAAAGTAAAAGGTATGGCAGGATTATTGAGAACTACATAAGCACAAGCCCTTTCTCCTAATCTTGGATCTGGCATTGCTACAACAGCTACTTCATAAACATTGGGATGTTGTTGTAAAATATCTTCTACTTCAACACTACTAATGTTTTCTCCACCACGAATGATAATATCTTTTTTCCTACCGTTTATTCTAATGTATCCATCTTCGTCCATCGTACAAAGATCTCCACTATAGTACCAGCCTTCATCATCAAGAACCTTGTCTGTCATTTCTGGTTCTCTAAGATAGCCTA
This sequence comes from Bacillus sp. AP8, assembly GCF_000321185.1. Classification (NCBI taxonomy): domain Bacteria; kingdom Bacillati; phylum Bacillota; class Bacilli; order Caryophanales; family Bacillaceae; genus Bacillus; species Bacillus sp. AP8. The sequence continues at coordinate 64,682 of NZ_CAPG01000003.1, read as the reverse complement.
CAAATACATTCGGTCCACGAGATGCTTCCTCTCCCTGAAACCCTGTAGGTACTGAATTTCTAGCTTCATCGACCACTTTAATCTCAATTCCTGGCAATGCTTTTCCATCCGTTTGAATAATCTTCTCACTAGTATCATTTGGTGATGTTGCCGTATGCGGCACACTTTCAGTAGAACCGTACACACCAATTACATTAAATCCAGCTTTGATACCTTGTTTTACCATATGTCTAGGAATTGGAGCACCACCACACATAAAAAATCGCAGCGAAGAAATATCATAATTTCCTTTTGGCAACGTACGTAATAGGTCATATACTATAGATGTGCTCCCAAAACCACATGTACATCTTTCGCGCTCAATTAACTCTAGACAAAGATGAGGTTTATAAATGTCTAACAGAACACATTTAGCCCCTAACATGAAGGCTGCAGTGACCCCATGGTGAAAACAAGATGCATGTGCTACCGGAACAGGCATTAAAATCACATCAAAATCATTAATATCTAAGTAATTAGTAAAGGTCCGTTCACTGGCAATAATATTATTATGAGTTAGCATAACTCCCTTTGGATGTCCCTCTGTACCAGATGTAAACAAAACGGCCGCTAAATCATCAGCGTTACTTCTAATTTCCTTGTTAAGAGCAGGATAATTTTGAATAATAGAAGCATATGTAATGCTTTCTTTTTCCTCTTTTATCTCTCTTCCTTTCTCTACGACTATTATTTCCTTCAAGCTAGTAACCTGTTTGGATAAAGACTTAATCATATTGGTATAATCGCATTTTCTAAACCAACAGGGAACAAATAGCATCTTCGATTGACATTTATTTAAAATATAAGTTAATTCCAATTCACGTGCATTCGGTAAAACAGGATTGATAACGGCTCCTGTTTTTAAACACGCCACATAAATAATCAAAAATTCTGCCCAATCTGGTAATTGAACCGAAATGAAATCTCCAGGTTCCACACCTTTTTGGATGAAGAAATGAGCTAATCGATTAGCAGCATCATCAATTTCAGAATATGTGTAGCTATCTCCCTGAAGATCAACTATTGCCACCTTCTCTGGAAATTTTAACAGGGACATTTTCCAATAATCGGCTAGAGTAGCATCACCCCAAAGTCCTTTTTTCCTGTATTCACGTTTCTGGAATTCACTGATCTTCATTCCTAAAGACATTTCACTACCTCCCTTGAAAATTTTCAAAAACGGAAGTATTATTTAGTTAAATACTCATTTTCCCATCTACTAATTACTAGATGGATCTTTAGATTTTAGAAATGAGAACACAAAAGGAGTACCAGTCCTTTTGTGTCATCTCATTATCAGAATGCTATCATTAGCTTGCTTTTATTTTTTTAATTTCTTCGATAAGAATCGGCACTATTTCAAACAAGTCTCCAACTACTCCATAGTCAGCTAATTCAAAGATCGGTGCATCAGGATCTTTATTTATAGCCACAATGACATCTGAAGAAGTAATACCCGCCAAATGCTGAGTTGCACCAGAAATACCGCAGGCAATATAAAGCTTTGGAGATATTCTCTTACCTGATTGACCAATTTGTAAAGAATATGGTACCCATCCTGCATCAATACACGCTCTAGTCGTTCCTATGGTACCTCCTAATACAGCTGCCAACTCTTTAATTAGTTCAACATTTTCAACCTTTCCTAAACCTCTACCTCCCCCAACAACAACATCAGCATCCTCTAATTTAATTCCTTCTCCTACAGATTGAATGACCTCTTTTACTTTCGTTCTAATTTGTTCAGTTGGTGTCTGAATAGCTTCGTTTATAACATTTGCCGTTCTTGAATCATCTGCTTCTGCTTTTTCATATGAACTAGATCGTACTGTACCAATTTGAGGGCGCGTCTCGGGAAATGAAACAACATTCATCAGTTTGCCACCATAAGTTGATCGAGTCCAAGCAATAGAACCATTCTCTCCTACTTCTACTGCTGTACAATCAGCTGCAGATCCAACTTGTAATCTAGCTGCTACTCTCGATGACAAATCTCTACCATTATTAGTAGCTCCTAGCAAAATAACAGAAGGCTTATATTTTTCTACTAATTTTACAATTGCATTTGTATAACTTTCCGTATTGTAATCTTTATATTCATCACCTTTAACTACTAATACTTCATCCGCTCCATGAGAAATAGCTGCTTTCACTGTCGCATCAACATGTTGTCCTATAGCAATTGCTACTATTTGTTCTCCATTTGCTTTCGCAAGTGCTTTTCCTTGATTAAGTAATTCTAAGCTAACTTTTTTCACTTCGTCATTTAGGCTTTCTAAAATGACCCATATATTTTTATAATCATGAATATTCATCTTTATCACTCCATTCCTATATGAGCTTAGCTGCAACTAGATTCTTCATTAATTCATGTGCGGAATCACTATCAGAATCGCCTTGAATCTTCATTCCAGCTTGTCTTTTTGGTGGTACATAAGATTTCATTATTTTTGTATATGAATTAGATCCAACCTTAGTTGAATCAATCTCTAAGTCTGTCGCTGTTAACACATCAAATTTCGCTTTATTTGCAGCCATTTTTGTCTTAATTGTCGCTAATCTAGGATCATTAATTGAATCTCCTACTGTACAAACAACAGGGAATTGCGCTTCTACTACTTCAATTCCTTCATCTAATTCACGATGAGCGATAATAAAATTTTCTCCTAGCTCAATTTTATTAACATAGGTAACCTGAGCTATATTTAATATTTCTGCAAGCTGTGGTCCTACTTGCCCTGCATCCGTATCCATTGCTTGATTTCCACAAATGATTAAATGAAAATCGCCTAATTTTTTAATAGCTGCCGCTAAAATGCTACTTGTCGAATAAGAATCTGAACCTTCAAATGCTGGATCATTAATTAATACACCTTTATCAGCACCAACCGATATACATTCTTTTAAGGCCGCTTTTGCCTTATCAGATCCCATTGTAATAACCGTTACACTACCACCATATTGCTCTTTCAATTGAACAGCTGCTTCAAGCGCATTTTTATCATAAGGACTTATGACAGCTGGGGTTCCATCTTTGACTGTACCCGTTTCCACATCAATTTTTATATCCTCGATATCAGGAACTTGTTTCACACACACTAGAATTTCCATCATTTCATTCCTCCATTCAAATAAATTTATTCATTAATCCTTTAACATTTGTCTAGCAATAGTAACTCTTTGTATTTGGTTAGTTCCTTCAAAAATTTGGAATACCTTTGAATCTCTCATTAATTTTTCGACCGGATACTCTCTACTTACTCCATATCCTCCAAAGATTTGAACAGCGTCAGTTGTAACTTTAACAACAGTATCTCCGCAGAATGTTTTTGTTACAGCTCCCTCTCCAACAACAGGTTTTCCTTCATCCATTAATCCCATAGACCACTGAACTAAATTACGAGCAGCTTCTGTTTGGATTTCCATATCTGCCAATATCATTTGGACAGCTTGGAAATCACCAATTGGTTTCCCAAATTGCTTTCTTTCTTTTGCATATTTAACAGCTTCATCGATGGCTGCTTGACAAATACCTACAGCTAAAGTACCTACAAACGCTCTAGAAACGTTTAATGTGTTCATCGCAATCTTGAAACCATCTCCTTCTTTCCCAAGCAGATGATCAGCAGGAATACGAACATTATCCAGGATAATATCTGTTGTATTAGATAAACGAAGACCCATTTTATTTTCATGAGGTCCAACTGAAAGTCCTTCGCGGTCTCTTTCTACGATAAATCCAGAAATACCACGGACACCTGCTCCTTTATCTGTTGAAGCAAAGACCACATACACACTTGCTACTCCACCGTTTGTTACAAAGCATTTTGTTCCATTTAAAATATATTCATCTCCATCTTTTACAGCTGTACATCTAACAGATCCTGCATCTGTTCCTGCATTTGGTTCAGATAAACAAAAGGCGCCAAATGCTCCAGGAACGATAATGTCTGAGAATAATTTTTTCTGCTCGTCATTTCCTGCATAAATAACAGATCTTAAAGCAACAAATGTTGTTACTAATGAAATAGCAAACCCTGCATCGACTTTAGCTAATTCTTCAAAAACAATAGCAGTTGTTTTAAAATCTAAACCTGAACCTCCGAATTCTTCAGGAATTTCCAAAACATGTAGTCCCATTTCAAAGGCTTTTTGTAAAATTTCCATTGGAAAGTCACCGGACTCATCATATTGCTTCACATAAGGCTTTAATTCTTTTTCAGCAAATTCCTTTACTAAATCTCTTAGCTCTATTTGTTGTTCCGTTAACATATGTTCCATTTTTTACTCCTCCTATTAATTCAATTTAAGGTTTAGACTACTAAAATACATCTCTATTTTTATTTCATTAACCTTCTCTAAAAATAACTCCCATGCCTTGCTCAGGATAATTCCATGAATATCCTTCAACACCTTTGTTTAATCGTTCACATACAAAACGACAATTCCCACATTCTAGACAGCCAACATGATCAAAACTCAAAATATTATTAGCTGTATCCCACTTATAACGTTCTGCTGGACAGCAGGTCGTGCAAGCACGATGTCCACAACTTTTACACGCTTCTTTATCTACAATAATGTGGGGATTATGATCATCACTATCGAAGCGGTTCTTTTCTAATCGAACATCAATCGATAACGTCTTCATAATGCTTTCCCCCCTTTAATAGCATCTTTTACTACACTGAAAATAGGTACTTTCCCCTTAATAGATTGCTTTACAACATTCATGACTGATGGAGTTGGATTGCTATCTACACTGTACAGATTTTTCATTAAACTGGTTGCCAAATCAGGGTAAGTAGTAAATAAATGTTGAGAATGACCAATATAATCATGTGAATTTTTAAACGTTTTTAAATCCTTCAAGACCAGTTCAAGCTTACTTTCATATCTATTCAAAAAGTTACTCGAGTAATCATTTGCTTCTATCGCTTCAATAGCAGTCTCAGCAGCAGCAATTCCTGATAAAATAGCGTAATCCATACCTCGAACGGTAAATCCTCTATTTACAACCAATCCTGCTGCATCTCCAGTTATCATAAATCCATTTTTACAGAGCGGCGGAATTGAATGTATCCCACCTTCAGGAATAACATGAGCAGAATATTCGATAAGTTCACCACCTTCAATATACCGAGAAATGGCTGGGTGCATTTTAAACTCCTCTGCAATATCAGCTAATGGTAATTTTGACTTTTTCCATCCATTAGAATCGACTACAAGACCAACAGAAATGCTGTCTTCATTCGTGTACAAAAATGCTCCTCCACTTATACCTTTCGTACAATCACCAGCACATAACAAGGCAGTACCTTTACCACTTTCCGTATTGAAACGTTCATTAATAATATCCTCAGACAATTGATAAACATATTTGACACCAACAGCCATATCTTTTACGTCGGGTGTTTTAATCAAACCTGCTCGTTCTGCAACAATAGCATTTACACCTTCTGCACTTATGACAAGATCAGCTTCGATTTCTTCTTCTCCCGTCTTTATACCACACACTTTACCGTCTCTTATAATTAACCCATCGACCGTTGTACCTGGAATAATCATAGCTCCTTCTTCTTCTGCCTTTGCAGCAAGCCAAGGATCGAATTTAGCTCTCAACACTGAGTATGATTGTTGATTCATTGAAGGAAACAATGAGTCAATAGACATACTGTTTTCCGCAGTCATCATCATCATCATTTCTCGGGTAATCTCTCGTTCTAATGGTGCTTCGCGCCATTCATTCGGCATCAATTGTTCAAGAGCATGTGTATAGAGACGGCCACCAGTCATATTCTTCGATCCTGGTTCACTTCCTCTTTCAACTACCATAACCTCTACTCCTGCTTTCGCAAGACGGTATGCAGCTGAGGATCCAGCAACACCAGCACCAATTATGATCACCTGAAATTTATCTTCAGCCACAGTAATCGCTCTCCTTTAAATAATTGCCTTATTCGCTCTCATATTTGCAATATCTTCTTTTGAATAACCAAGCTGAGCTAATATTTCTTCAGTATGGAATCCTAGTGGTTTAGATTTTACTAAATCTGGATTACCCACACTATTAAATCTAACAGGCGATGTAGGAAATACTACTTCATCTCCAGAAGGGTATGGTACCTTCCTAATAACATCATTTGCCCATGCTTGTTCATCATGAACAACTTCATCCATCGTATATCCTTTTTCAATCGCTACATCGTTTTCTTTAAATAATTTCATAACCTCATCAAGGGTCATTTTAGCTAATTCTTTTTCTAAAATTTCAATAATCTCTTTATTTTTCTTACGATTATTCACTTCTTCAATCGTATTAAAATCTTCATTATCTATTAAATCTTCTCTACCTATCATTTTCATAATTTTCGAAAAATGCTTATTGTATTCAGGAGCGCAGAAGAGGAACCATCTCTTATCCTTTGTTTCATATGTATTATTAAATGGATTTGCCACTTCTTTTCTGCTCTTCGGATAGATGTTACCTGGGAATTGTGAAGAAACAACGGCCACATTCAACATGAACAAAGCGGTATGATGAAGACTAGCTGTCACTTTATCACCCAATCCTGTTTTTTCTCGCCCAACCAAGGCAGCACATATTCCTGATACTAAGCACATAGTTGCTTGAAAATCACCATATGCATTCGGTTCAAGTAGAGGCGATTCACCTCGTTCAGTCATTGCTGTTAAGGCACCACTTCGACAAACATAAGCAGTAGCATCAAAGCCCGCAGTATCTTTTTCAGGACCTTTCTCTCCATATCCTAGAATTTGTGCAAAGACAAGCTTCGGAAATCTTTTGCTCAGCTCTTCATAAGAAAACCCTAACTTCTCAAGAGCTTTTGTTCTATAGCTTGTCACTAGAACATCAGCAGACTCCAATAATTTATATGTTGCTTCTTTACCTTCTTCTGTTTTTAAATTCAAACATACAAATTTTTTATTGAAATTACCTATATCAAAGGCAGGATTCTCTTCTTTGCTATAAGGCATGTTAAATACTCCACCTTGTGTTCTAGCAGGATCTCCCATCGGTGGTTCAATTTTAATAACTTCCGCTCCCCATTCCCCCAAAATTCTAGGAACTGTTGGAGCTGCATAGAACCCTGTTAATTCAACTACTTTTATCCCTTCTAATGGCTTCATAATTTATGACCCTCCTTTTTTTTTGTAAAGGCTCATTATTAAAAACCCCTTCCAAATATGTAATCTATTATTCTAGTAAAGACTATAAGGAAGGGATTTCTTCTAGTCTTTATACTGTCTTAACTTCGTTTTTTGATTTAATTGGTTTAACTTTTCCTACTACTAATAAGACAAGTGCTCCTATAATCGACAATGCAGCCCCTAAAAACATAGCTGTTTCGTACTTACCAGATGCATCAATTACAAAACCAGTTAAAACTGGGGCAAGTATTCCTGCACATGTTCCAATAACACCATATAATCCGACGATCATACCAGCATTTTTCGGAGCAAGAATAATTGGTATAGAGAAAAATCCACCTTGTGTAAGAGTTAAAGCACCCATTGAAATACACAATAATAGAACGGCTGTAAATAGGCTGTCTGTTCTAGTTGCGAACATTAAAGCAACACCACCAGCAATCAACCCTAAAACCGGAAATAATTTCCGACCAATATTTTGTCCGAATCTTTTCGCTGCCCAGTCAGCTAATATTCCACCAAGTGGATAAGTAAATACTGCTACTATATACGGATACATTGTTGCGTATCCAGATTCAGATAAGGATAAGTTACGTCCTTCAGCAAAATAAGTAGGTAACCATGTAAGCAGTAAATAAAAGACGTAATTATAACAAAAGTAACTAATTGTCGCGCCCCAGACTGATACACTTCCGTAAACCTCTTTTGAAGTTAATAATGTACCTGCTACTTCTTTTGCCCCTTGACCAGCCTTAATATAATCTACTTCTTCCTTACTAATAGTAGGATGTAATTCTGGCTTATCTTTACCGAATTTCCACCAAATTAAGCACCAAATTGGGCCAAGAATAGCAAATAAATAAAAGATTGTTTGCCAATTAAAGTTCTCTATTAAATACACTCCAAGTGGCATTGTAATTGCAACACCAAGTGGAACACCAATAAGAGTAAAACCTTGTGCTTTACCTGATTCCTGACTTGGTACCCATTTCGAAACCATAGAAGATGCGGAAGGTAATGTTACACCTTGACCAGCCCCCACCAATGCTCGTACGAGAATGAATAGACCTAGTGAACCAGCCAAAGGACTAAGTAAGGTAAATAAAGACCAAACGAGCGTACCGATTACGATAACTTTACCTGCACCAAATTTATCAGCTAGAAAACCAGCAGGTAACATAGTTATTGCATATCCTATAAAAAACGCTGTTGATACTAAACCAAATTGTGTTGCACTCCAACCATAATGATCCATTATAGTAGAACCAGCTATGGATACACTTGATCTTCCAAGGTACATAAATGTGTAGGCTAATACTAGAATAAAAACAATGAACCATCTTTTATTACCAGTTTTTACACTATTAACAGATCCTACTTTTGCATTATTCATAACTTACTGTTCCTCCTTATATCAGAATTTTTTAGAGCAAGACTGCCTCACAAAAAACGTAAATATGAAATATGATTTGCTTTCATTTCTCAACATTGTCTTCATTTGCAATTTGTATATTCCCAAAGCTATCCGACTACGGAAAACGTTGACCTAAGTCCTTTCATCCATGTGCTGTTAATAATAAAAGCTAAATCTCCTTTCTTAACCTATGAAATAAGAGCAACCTCGTTCTGTTATCAGAATAAGACAAATTCATTCAGATAACTAATTCCTATTTCAAAAACAATTACGATAATTCATAGGAATTGTGAATATATTCACACTCATTCTCATATCACATATAAGGAATAAACATTTATATAGTAAGTGATATAAGTCTTTCTCAAATAAATTATTAGAATGTAAAACATGCAAGAAAAAATATCCGACTCAAAAACTTCATAATTTTTTCTCTTGTGATGGAATATTGTGAATAGATTCACTAATTGGATTTTTTATGAACAAAAGCTCACAGATATAGACACATTATGATTAAAGACCTATACTTGTTTGGAAATGATCTTTTAAGTAAATTTCTGAAGATTTGGAGTGAATCACACATGAATCTTTATCAACTCTATTATTTTAGAACTCTTGCCAAGTTGGAACATTACACGAAAGCTGCTGAAGAGCTTTCTATGACTCAACCAAGTTTAAGTAATGCCATTTCTACTTTAGAATCAGAATTAGAAGTCCGATTATTCGAAAAGCACGGTCGCAATATTAAATTAACGAAATATGGAAAAATGTTCTTACCTTATGTAGAGAATTCTATAAAGGAGCTCGAAGCTGGGGCTAAAAAGATGAATGAAGTTCGAAGCCATAGTGAAGGACTAATAAGCTTAGGATACATTTACACCCTCAGCTCTTATTTTATTCCCAACCTCATTAATAGTTACATGCAAGAATACCCTAATAAGGACATAAAATTTGCTTTTGAAGAAGGTCGTACGCGAGAATTTTGCAGTGCAAGTTTAGTTAAAGACTTAAAAGATGAAAAATGTGATTTAATTTTTATCTCGTTAATTCCAAGTGATCCAGAAGTTGAATTTATTTGTATCGGTGAGCAAAACTTAGTTGCGCTTCTACCTAATGATTGTCCTCTAGCAAGACATGAAACAATTGATTTAAAAGACATAGCACCTTATTCTCTTATTCAATACACAGGGAGAATTGGATTAAAACGAGAAATTGAAAGCCTTTTCAAAGAAATTAATATGATTCCAAAAGTTCAATGTGAAGTAGCAGATGATCTTTCAATGGCAGGGTTAGTAGCAGCTAATGTCGGGATTGCGATAGTACCAGATAATCCAGCTTTTCGAAATTATAATATTACAGTACGACCTATTAGTAATCCATCCTATAAAAGAAAAATTTATCTTGGTTACATGAAGCATAGATTTGTATCCGAATCCGTTTTAAGTTTTAAAGATTATGTTATAAAAACGTTAAACGAATCCAACACACCGAACTCAATAGAGTTAGGGTTAACAAACATTAACCACAATCAACAAAATGAAAAACAATTAGTACACTCATAAACCCATTTTTCTGTCTACAACTTAATAATTTATACTTTTTCTAGTTAGTTAATTATTCTTAGCAGTCAAAGATTTAGATGTACTTGAAACCTAAGTACATCTAAATCTTTGACTGCTATTTCTTTTGCATTCTACTAAATCTATAAATTCAAAGAATTGATTGGTACTTCGAATGCTTTCAGAGACTTTACGCGAGTTTTGATGAAAGTATGATGTATACCTTCCTTTAGAATTCCCCTATTTTATCAAGGGTTTTACATCATATTTAATCTTTTACTATTAAAATATCAGACAGATTTCAAACTCTCTATTTTCCATTTTATAGGAAGATTATTAAAGATTCATAGGTATCTCCTATAAATCACGACAAATGGGTAACAATTACGAATTATTCATTAAATCAGACACTTGCTATACTTTAACCGTAAAGAAGATTAGGTACCTAAATTTCAAAATAGATTCAGGAGGAGAAAAGATGAGTAAATTAACACCAGAACAATTTGAAGCTTATAAAAAACAAATTCGTGAACTAGTAGAAGGTCGTTACGATGAAATGCAAAATGACATCGAGGTTACAAATAAGTTCCCACAAGAGTTTTACGATTTAAACATCAAAAATGATTTATATCGTGCTCCGCTGCCTTCAGAATACGGTGGTTGGGACTTAAGTGAAACACAAATATTAGAGCTTCAAGAAGAATTCAGCCGTGGCCCAGGTGGAATGCGTATGCACTTACACTATGCAATGGACCTAAACTGGCGTCCTCTTTACGATTACGGTTCAGAAGAATTAAAAGCAGAATATATGCCTTTATTCCAAGATAAAACAATCTTCACTAACTGGGCTGTAACAGAGGAAAAAGGTGGTACTGGTGCTGATATTCAAACAACAGCTGTTAAAGATGGTGATGATTACATCATTAACGGTGAAAAATTCTTAATCTCTCATACAGACTGCAGTAATTGGTCTTATATTACTTGTGTAACAAATCCAGATGCAGATAAAGATCATCGTTTATCAACTTTCATGGTTTCTGCTGACACTCCAGGTTATGAATTAACTCCAATGCCACATATGATGGGCTGCCGTGGGTCAGGTCATACAGGATTAAAATTTACAAACATGAGAGTTAACAAAAAGTTCCTTCTAGGTAAAGAAGGTCAAGGCCTTGAAATCGCCATTCATTCCTTATCTGTTTCTCGTGTACATATTGCTGCTAGTAACCTAGGTATGGCACAACGTATGCTTGAAATTACTTTAAAACGTGCTCATGATCGTGTGACTTTCGGAAAACCAATTATTCAACGCCAAGCAATTCGAATGAAAATTGCTGATATGGCTACTTATGTTCACGCTTTACGTACAATGGTTCGTGACTTTGCTAAAGATTACGAGAAAGATCCTAAAGGAGAATATATTGAAGAAAAAGCAGCTATGTGTAAACTATTCAGTATCCAAGTTACTAAACTTGTAAGTGACGAAATGCTAGAAATCTTCGGTGGTATTGGATACTTTGAAGATTGTGAATACGGTCCTGTTGAACGTCTATACCGTGACTGTCGTGCAATGTGGTTAGAAGAAGGTACTCCAACTGTACAACGTATTACTATTGCTCGAAATACAGTTAAGCATGGTGGAGTTTTACAATACGAGGATTAATCCAGAGAATTCTGAGATTTCAAAAAGACATCGGCTTAATGGTCGATGTCTCTTTATTTACATATTTATGTTAATTATCCCCACATACAAACAAGGAGGGAAATACATTGATCGAACAAGAATTCAGTCCACTAAGAAGCAGAGCAACTAGGAAGCCTTGGCCACAATGTCCCGATGTCGTCATTTATCGTTGTAGTCATTGTGGAAAACTATATCAATTACTGGACTACGATAAACCCGTTGAAGAGCCAGTTTGTTGTGAAACACCTATGAAAATATTAAATCCAATACCTTTAAAAGAAGTCTCATCGGATATTAATATAGACTATCAAATTGTTGGTGGACATAATCAAAATGCCGTGCAAGTGTTTTGGGAAGAAAACAGGATTGAGGATAAGCCAGAGTGGATATTACTTAAAACCTATACAGGGGGATACATCAAATATATGACTCCTAAGAAGTTACCTCCCATGGTATTCCCATTATCAGATGAGGATGCCTATGTTTATTGTGACGAAAAAGTTTGTTTACAGTGCGTCTTTCGTTGTAAACGTGGATTTATGATCTATGTATACATTAAATCAATAGGTTTGATAGAAGTCCCTTTAGATAAGATGAATGCTAATTATTAAGTATATTAGGAGTACTCCTTACTAGTTAAACAATAAGGACTGATATAAAATGGATATACGATTTTTTCTATACTATTATAAAACGAAAAATTTAAATAAATGAAACAAAGAAAGAGGGTATCCAATAAAATCATACCATTTGGAACACCCTCTATTCATTTCTATATGTTCCATACTAGTTTCAAAATAAAGAAAAACAATGTTATCCGTTTCTTTATGAACTCTTTGTCATATCTGTTTGCTTAACAAAAGCTAAAATCACAATTGTACTAATAATACATAATGTTCCAAACCAATCTTCGAAACCAAAAGAGACTTTTAACCAAATAACCGAAAGCAATGTAGCGGATAGTGGTTCGACACATGCTAGTAAACTTGTTTCTGTTGCACTAATATACTTTAAACTGTCTAAATAACAATAGAAAGCAATAAGTGTACCAAAAATCACAATAAATATAACTGCAAAAAAAGCATTCATAGACCACTGTCCTTGAAAATCCCATGGAGGATGAATGAAACTAAAACTTATTCCTCCTATTAGCATTCCCCATCCTATCACAAGTGAAGAACCATATTTAGCTAGAAGTTTACTTGGATGTAAGGTATAAAAGGCTAATGAAAAAGCTGATGTAAGACCCCAGAACAAAGCGATGCCGGATATAGATAGGCTCTGTATATTCCCATGTGTTACTAGCATGAATGTTCCAAATAATGCTAAAAACACGGCTATTATTTCTTTTTTACTTGGTATCCTTCTCCATTTCAAAGCAAAATAACAGCTGATTAGCATCGGTGCAATGTATTGTAAAACCGTCGCAGTAGCTGCATTAGAATGCTTAATCGCTGCAAAATAAGTATATTGAACAGCCAACATACCTAAAATACTAAATATAAGTAATGATACTACATCTTTTTGATTTTTCCATACAATCCAAATGTTTAATTTTTCTTTCTTGCTCGCAAAAATTAATAATAAAAGACCTGATATTAATAATCGTACAACCACTAGCCACTCAGGATTAAACCCACTGTTTTGAAATAAATATTGAGCAACTGTTCCTGAAATACCCCATAAAGAAGCTGCACTAAGAACTAATATTATTCCTTTTGTTTTTGAATATGACACAGTAACACTCTCAGAACTCATATGCTCTCCTTGCTATTCTGCAATTCTAATTTAAGACTGTTTTGTTGTTTTCAAATAAATTCGTGAATAAAAATAACATAAAAGGATCGATTGGAGCGCAAAGTACAGGACTCCTATGGAAGCAGTGGGAGACAGGTAAAACCCCACAAAAGTTCGCCTCCGCCCCTGTAAAAAACAAGATCCTCGGAGCTGAATTACTTCAACCGATTCATAGTAAATCAACATTTATTAAAAATGTAAAACGTATATCCGTAGCATCATTTACTAAAAAATAACTGCGTATAGATTTAGTATTCACATGTAATATACCATATATTTACGTAAACACAAATATTTTATCGGAATTTTCAATCAATTAAACAACAACTCAATTCTTTTATGTAACCATTCAAATAGATTCGACACGATTTCTTCAAAGTATTATAATATCTATTTGAATAAGAGAGGTGTTCATCGTGCAAAACAGCAAAAAGAATATAGGTTTACCGCTAGTCATATCCATTATTGCTATTTCATTTTCAGCTATCTTTGTTAAATGGTCGGACGCTCCAGCATCCATTTTAAGTATGTATCGAATGTGGTTGGCAAGTATTTTAATGCTACCGATTATCTGGATCAAACGAGAAGAGTTTAAAAAAATTACGAAAAAAGATTTTATTTTCTTATTTTTTTCTGGAATCTTTTTAGCTTTTCACTTTTTACTTTGGTTTGGCTCTTTAAAGCTAACGACTGTTGCTAGTTCCACAATTATTCTTGCTCTGCAACCGATTGTATCATTAATAGGAGGTTACTTCTTGTTTAAAGAAAGAACCACATTATCAGCATTACTCACAATGGGTATTGCCATAATTGGTGCAATGATGATTGGCTGGGGAGATTTAGGATTAAGTAAAGATGCAATAATTGGTGATTTACTATCCTTTTTCAGTGTAATTGCTGTTGTTGGGTACTTATTAATTGGGCAAAGTATTATAAAAAAAGTATCTCATTGGATTTATAGTTTTTGTGTATTTTTATTCGCTGCAATTGTCTTATCAATCTATAATATTTTTGCAGGAATTTCCTTTACAGGATATGAAGCACGTGAATGGGGAATCTTTTTCTTGTTAGCCATTGTTCCAACAATTTCTCATGTTATCAATAACTGGTTATTAAACTATGTAAATGCTACTACTATTTCTATGAGTATATTAGGAGAACCAGTAGGTGCCTCATTATTGGCAGTTATATTATTAGGAGAACAACTCGTAGGCTGGCAAATTGCTGGAGGATTGTTTGTACTAGTTGGTGTCTTTTTATTCTTATTCCAACAACAAAAACAAGTGGATCATCATAATATCGTAAAAAAGAAAGAATCTTGCGCGTAGTTATACCCATTTTCACTCCAGACAACAAGAACATACGCTCTTTATTATGAAGATAAATATCCTTTCCTTTTTAGGGAATACTAGCATTATACATTCGTATAAATAAAACAATGGATATAGTGAAGGAGAACATATGATAAACAAAATTGGTAAAATAACGATTTACGTGAACGATCAAGCGGCGGCTAAATCTTTTTGGACCGAAAAAATGAACTTTGTAGTTAAGTTCGAACAACAAATGGGGCCAAATATGACATGGTTAGAAGTAGGGCCAAGTGAAAGTGAGTTTACAACATTCGTATTATACGATAGAAACTTAATGAAACAGCATAATCCATCTCAAAATGTCGAGCATCCATCAGTGATATTAAGCACAAATAATATCGAAAGTGCATACGCAGAAATGAAGGAAAAAGGCATTGAAGTAGATGAAATAATGAAAATGCCATACGGATCAATGTTTTCATTTAAGGACCATGAAGGTAATTCCTATTTATTACGTCAAGATTGATATACCAATTTAACTGTGTGATAAGATACTTTTTATAAAAAATGATTTTTTTCTAATCACAGAAAAAAAACAGGTCAATTTGTACAAATTGGCCTGTTTTTTATGTTGACTGTTTTCTTATAAATTTTTTTTCATAAGTTCGCTGAATCAAATCAACATAAAAGGATCGTTAATAGGTTCGAGACTTCTGTGAGAGCAGAATCAACCTATATGAACTACTAGTTCAATGACCATAAAATTTGTGAAAACAAGCCTTTATATTCCCAAAGAGCTACTATAGATGAGTATAAGCATCTTTTTATGTTAGGATAGTGATATACAAAGAAGGAGGAACTATCAATGACTTTTAACCCTATAATTGTTGCCGTGATAGTCGGCATCGTCTACGGAGCAATTAGGACAAGCACACAAGCTCAAAAAGACGAAAAGAAAAAGAAATCCAATCCTTATTTAGAAAGTATTATTGTCAGTCTTGTCGTATATTTAGCGGTGAGTACAATTAATTCGCTATAAAACACTTTCCTTAAAGATTCCATTCCAATAAAAAACGGCATATATTATGTGATATACCTAATTATGCCGTTTATTTCTTATTGATTCTGAATTAAGTAGTCTTTTAAGAAAGCAACGAAACTTTGTAAATCCTCACTTGTTGTAAAACCTGCTTGAGCGGACTCTGCATTTCCTCCACCCTTCCCATTAAACTTGGATAGATGGGCCTTAAAAAGTTGACCACAAGCAATCGATTCTTTTGTACCATTATTCTTTAATATCACTTTGTTTTCCGCAGTTGATGCTAATAATACGATGAACTCATCTTCCTCAGCCAATTTTGAAGCTAATCTTAGTAAATCTTTCAAAGCCTTATCTTCAAAAACATGTGCCACTATCTTTCCTTTTGTTTGTTGGAGCAGCTCATTAATTTGATAACTTTCTAGCTTTTCATTTAAACTTTCTAATTGTTTTTCCATATCTTGTTGATCTTGATCCCATTTATCAACGCGGTCTAAAATGGTATTTCTCCCAGTGTTAAATCTCGCAGAAAGTCTACTCAATATTTGCAGTGCACTATTATAATCTTCTTGGGCCCTATAACCACATTTAAAAAAGAGTCTAACCATTCCTTTTTGTTTTTCCACTTTGATAATTTTAATCATACCTATTTCTCCTGTTTGTGAAACATGTGTCCCACCACAGGCATTATATTCAATGTCTTCTATTTCAACAATTCGAATATTTTCTGTAACCTTTGGCTTTTTTACTAAAGTAATTTCTTTTAATTGCTCATTTGTTATAAAGTAGCTTGTAATTTTTCGATTCATAAAGACTTGTTTGTTCACTTCATCTTCGATCCACTTTACCTGTTCTGGATTGATGTCAGGTATGTCTATATCAATACTGGCATATTCTTTCCCAAGGTGAAAACTAACCGTACGTGCATTTAGTAATGTCAGGCATACTGCAGACAATAAATGTTGTCCACTATGTTGCTGCATATGATCAAATCTTCTCTTCCAATCTATCAGACATCGTACTTTATCACCCTCAGGCAACACTTCAACCTTATGTAATACTTCTGCATCTTCATTGAAGACATCCAACACAGGAATTCCATTAATGGTTCCTTCATCACTTGGCTGTCCTCCTCCTTCTGGATAAAAAGCACTTTCTTCGAGAACAACAAAATATTCATTTTCTCTTTCAAATTTTTTTATACATTTTGTTTCCCATTCTATTAAGTAAGAAGAGTCATAATATAATTTCTTCGTCATATAAACTTCCTCTCTAACATTGGTTGTGTAAGTCCTGGCTATTACTAGTAATATTACGGCTAACTAGAACATCAGTCAAATAACGCAAAAAACAGCTTGAATAATCCCCCACCTTTTTCAAATGATTAAAAAAGATGCCAGCAATCATTGTAAATATCCAATAATCCCTGACATCTTTCAATCTATTATTCTACTTCAAAATATATTTTTTCTAAACCAACAAATGGAACTTTAGAATTACCTAATTTAACATTTGTGAACATTAACAAAGTATTGTCTACTTCATTATAAAACATTTTATTTATTGTTCCATATGTGTTGAATTGATCGATTGGTTCCATTGTTAAATAATCATAAGCCTGAATATAATTCTTTTTATTTGCTGTATAGAACTCTCCATTGACAGTATCAAAGGCAATAGAACTATATCCTTTATCCAATTGGCCATAGTATTTCATGTCTGCACTTGGTGTTAACGATGAACGAAAAATATGTCCTGAACCATTAAATATATATTTTCCATCAGGTGTTAACGTTAAATCCGTACTGATATCGTAATCACCATGGTAAGGTGATCTTTGTTCAGCACTTAAAGCACCATCCGTTATAGAATAGGACCCCATCGTAATTGGTGAGCCTGACGTATTTATACGATAAATTCTTTTTTGTGATGGATGCATCTCAATAATATTTTTCTGATAAATACTTTGAGAGCTTAATAGTTTTCCAGTTGAACTATCAAAGCTTTCAATTCTTGAATGTTGACCTGAACCTGAAGAGATATAAACAATTCCATTATCATCTGCTACAATATCATATGGATCAAGATCAATATTAATAAGCTTTTCTTGTTTCATAGTATTAACATTAATCACAGCAAAGGCGCCTTCTTGCTCTTCATCCCACCAACTAGAATTATGCTTTCCTTTTAGTTGAGTCACATAAATTTTATTATTCGCATAAGCAATGCTTTCAGCTGGGAGTGTTAATTCTACTGATTCTATATCATACGTATCATAATTAAGTACTACTACTTCGTTTGTGCTAGCATCTAATAAATAAATAAGCGGTTTTGTTGGATGAAAAGCATAATCAATGATATCCAGATCAAAAAGTGCTTCTAAATATGAATCCGCCACACCTGGATTTTTAGGTTGAAATGCAGGCTCTATTATTCGTGCCATAAATGCTGAAAATTGACCTCTATCAATTGGAAGTGATGGCTTAAATGTACCATCAGAATATCCAACCGTAATGTTATTTGCAGCGAAAGAGGAAATAAAACTATACGCAGCAGAAGAAGGTGAAACATCTACAAAACCTTTTGGATAGATGCCTCTTAGTTCGTATGCTCTAACGAGAATTATAGCCATCTCTGCACGTGTTAATTTTCCCCTAGGATCAAATTTATTATTTCCTTTTCCAGAAATAATTCCAAGTTCAACAGCCTTAGCTACATCCTCATAGCCATTATCCCCAGGCTTAATATCCACAAAATTTGGATTTGGTACTTTTTCAAGCTGTGGCTTCATTTCACGCATAATCATTTGAACTGCCTGAATTCGTTGAATTGGAACATTTGGACGAAAAGTACCATCTTTATAACCATAAATAATTTCTTTACTAGTTAAAAATTCAATCTCTTTTTTAAAGCTTGTCACATCTTTAAAAGACGTATTTGTTGCTGCTTCACTCGATGAATATGGAAAAAATAGACTTAAGACAAGTAACATAATCATACATTTACTAATTAATTTCGACACTACTAACTTCCTTTCTATATTGAGACTGCACTATATTATATAAGAATTTAACAAATATTTAAAAACTTTACATTATTTAATTAATAAAATAATATATTCCAAAAATGGTGATCTCTTATTTCGTATAGATTGACATCGTTTTTAAAATAGAAAATTTTAATTTTTTGTAATATTTTCGCGCATTATTAAATAGCAAGCTTATGAACTGTTTAGTATAATAATAGTGACTAGTGTTTGTTTCGAAATTTACGAAGATGAATGGTAGAAAATACTAAATTTTCCGTAAAGAGTAGAAAGGAGCAAACAGCATGAAAGACATAATTAACGATTTAATTGCAGAACAAGTAGTAGTCGATTCACTTGTGAATTCTTTAACAGAAGAACAATGGCATATGGATATCCCTGTGGAAATGTGGAATCTAAAAGACGCAATTCTTCATATTGCTTTCTTTGATTATGCAGCCAATAAACTGATGTGTGGGGGCGCGGATGATTTAATGGCAATTTCTCCAGAATCAGGTGAAGACAAATATGTTCGAGCTACAGCATTCCATCATTTAACAGGTGCGGAAGCATTAGCTTGGTGGCGAGAAGAACGAACTCGTATGACAGCAACCTTTTTTGATAAAAACCCTAAAGATAGAATTCCTTGGGCACCAGGTTTACCAATGTCCGCAAAATCACTTGTTTCAGCAAGATTAATGGAGCTTTGGGCACATTCAGTTGATATCTACGATGCACTTGGAATCGAACCTGTAGTAGAAGATCGAATAGCTCATACTTTATTTTTATCATGGCAAGCACGACCAAATGCTTATCGTATCAATGATTTAGAATTACCAGACACTCCAATGTATTTAGAACTCGTATTGCCTTCAGGAAAGATTTGGGCGAAAGGTGATCCAAGTGCAGAAAACTACATTAAAGGTAGCGCTAAAGAATGGGCATTAGTTGCCATTCGTCGTAGAAACTGGATGGATACAGATTTAGAAGTTGTCGGAGAAGAAGCACGTCGTTATGCTTCCGTTGTACAAACTTACGCAGGGTGGGCTGATCCAGCACCCGAAGCAAAAAGACAACGATAATAGAAATCATCATAACGTTGACCACTGGCTATACCAGTGGTCTTTTTACATATCATATATAAACAAAAGCGCAAACATCTTGAAAATAAGAAATATCAACTAAAATCACCACGTCCTGTGACACCAACTACATCTTGTTAACCTCCAACCAGCATAAGAAAAGCTAGTTAGAAGGTCGCTCTTTATCTTTACGGATTCGCTAGAGCATAGAGGAGCTAGACACTGAAGATAAATTTCAATATGTTTGATGTAACAAAGAAAAGCTATTCCTTTATAGTTGATTTCATAACCATAAAGAAATAGCTTATTCTTATGCATTATTCATTTGCGAATCAAGTATGATCTAAATACTCTCTTTGGACAATAACGCCTTTATCATACAAGTTTTGAATTTCTTCTTTAGACAATCCCAGTTCCTCTAGAATATCATCATTATCCATCCCTATATTTGGAGCTCCTCTCCAAATTTGACCTGGGAAATTCTTTAATTTTGGTACTATATTAACACCCTTTATTGTTTCTCCGTTTCCTGCTTCCCATTCTGTAAATACTTCTCTCGCAAGGTATTGTGGGTTTGTCATACAATCCTCATAGCTCATAATTCTAGAACAAGGAACTCCCGCATCTAAGAAAGCCTGCTCAGCTTCCTCAGCGGTATGTTTTTCACAGAAAGCTTTAATGTTTGCTTCAAGCTTTTGACCTGCTGAACTATCTAACTCCAATAAAGATACACCAGCTGGAACCTCATCACTTCCATACGTCATACCCATTAAAGGCAATCCCTTTTGTAAAACACCACTACCTAAATACAATAAATAAATTTCTTTTTGATCCATACAAGTGAAGGTTCCATATCCTGCAACAAAGTTGCTATGG
Organism: Bacillus sp. AP8; assembly: GCF_000321185.1. NCBI lineage: Bacteria > Bacillati > Bacillota > Bacilli > Caryophanales > Bacillaceae > Bacillus > Bacillus sp. AP8. Next base: position 43,681 of record NZ_CAPG01000003.1, on the reverse strand, counting down.
CTACCCTCCTTAATAAACTTTTGACCAAATCTAGTATAATCTATAGGATAACGAGACTGTGTTCGCATAAGTAACTCAAATTGAGCAACATCGATACTTTCACCTTTTCCTGTTTCCCTACTTTTCATAACAGCAGCTACAGAAACCCCAAAAGCAAAGAAAGCTGCTACATAATCTGCCGTTAATGGATTTGTAGGCATAGAGGGCATACCAGGAAAACCATTCATATCCATATATCCACCAAAAGCTTGTGCAATAGGATCATAGCTTGGACGCTTTATATAACTCGGGTCTCCCGTTTGACCAAATCCTGAAATATGAACGATAACAAGGCGAGGATTCCTTTCCCAAAGAACTTCATCACTTAATCCCCAACGTTCATATTGTCCGCCTTTAGAAGCCTCAATAAATACATCCGTTTCTTCCATCATTTTTAGAAAAATTTCTTTTCCTTCTTCATTTGCAATGTTCATGGAAATGTTTCTCATATTTTTACGATCTTGCTGCCAACAGCTTCCTGTCATACTGCGACTCATACACGGAACTGATGGATTTTCTATCCAAATGACATCTGCACCATAATCAGCGTATAGCTCAGCTGCAAATGGTCCTGCAATAGATACAGAGCTATGAACAACCTTGATACCTGAAAGTAATCCAAACTGTGGTATATCTGCTCTCTTTACCATCCTAATTCCTCCTGAATGAAGTGGAAACCTTTATTTATATTCTTTTAGAATCGCTCTACCTGCAATATGAATCATTACTTCGTCTGTGCCTCCACCAATTCTAAAGACACGGTTATCTACCCATAGACGTGATATACGACAATCTGTTGTGTATCCAATGCCTCCCATAATTTGCATCGCATCATCAATTACTTCATTTGCTGCTTGAGCACAATATAATTTAGCTAGAGCAGATGAGATTTGAACAGGTTTTTTATTATCCACTTCCCAAGCAGTTTTATAAACCATGTTTCTCATATTTTCTATTTTCATTTTCATAAATGTGATTTTCTCTTGAATCAATTGATTTGCTCCAATAGGCTTACCGAATTGAACCCTTTGATTAGCATAACGAGCAGCATCTTCAAAAGCACATTCAGCTGCTCCTAATAATGAAGCAGCAATTAATAATCTTTCTACTTCAAAATTAATCATTAATTGCATAAATCCGTTGCCTTCAACACCAACTAAGTCTTTTTCCTCAACTTCTACATCTTCTAGGTACACTTCACAAGTATCAAGCATATGCCAACCAATTTTTCCTAGTTTTTCAATTTTAATTCCAGATGCATCCATAGGTACCCACCACATAGAGAAAGCATTACGTTTATCTGCATCACCAACTTCATCGGCATTTCGTGCCATACAAAGCATATAAGGTGATCTTGCCGCATTACTCATGAATGTCTTATGTCCATTTAAATAAACTTTTCCATTTTTACGTTTAAAAGTCGTTGCAATGGCACTACTATCTGAACCTGCTTGTGGTTCAGTAAACCCTAGTACAAAGGCAACTTTACCTTCTTTTATAGCATCCATCGTTTGTTTCTGTTGCTCTTCGGATCCAAACTCTAGCATATCGGCAATAGACAATGCTTGTCCAAAGACAAAGTGTGGACCGCCATTTTTTGTAATTTCCTCAGCTATTAACATCATTGTTTGAATATCAATTGGTGTACCACCATGTTCTTCAGGGACCCCTAATAAATTAAAACCATTTTCCGCTAGTGCTTGTTCAAATCTAGTAGGATAGCTGCCTTTTTCATAGCATTCCTTCATATATTCTTCTGTACAATCTCTTGCCATAATCTCTCTTAAACTTTCTAATAACAATTCTTGTTCTTCAGTAATATTGAAATCCATCTCTACCACTCCTAAAATATTTATTATAAAATAATCTTTTAAATTTTAATTTTCATAATTTCTAATGCGCACAAAGCTTTTCTCTATATTTTTGTATTAATTTATACTTCTGTATTTTCCCCGCATCATTCATTGGAAATTGATTTATGAAGTCCAAATACAACGGTTTTTTATAACTTGATATATAGGCTTTACAATGATTTTGTAGTTCCTCAAGTGTTAATGTGCATCCATTTCGTAATTGAACTACAGTCATAACAGCCTCACCCAATTTTTCGTCAGGTACACCAAACACAATACAATTTTCAACACTAGGATGTGAACGAATGGTTTTAACTACTTCTTGTGCAAAAACATTTTCTCCACCAGATTTAATCATGTCTTTTTTACGAGACATTAAATAGTAGTATCCATTTTCATCTTTTTTCATCATATCTCCCGTACGCACCCAGCCACCATCAATCATAATCTCCTTATTTATCTCTGGATGATTATAATAACCAATCATTGTTGTTGGACCTTTTACAACACATTCTCCTACTTCACCAATAGGTACTTCTTCATTTTTATCATCTATTATTTTCATTTCTAAAAACGGCATTGGCTTCCCAATACTATTCATTTCAGGTAGATCCTTCTCAGCCATTTCTAATGTCAGAATGAGACTAGATCCTGTTCCACTTTCCGTTTGTCCCCAGCCATAATTCATTTGACAATTAGGAAATCCTTTATAGATTCTTTGCGTAATCTCAGAGCATGTAATACCTGCCGCACTTTGTACCAATCTTACTGAGCTTACATCATATTTTGAAAAGTTTGGCGCATTCAACAAACGTAAATATGTGCTTGGAGGTAACAATAATAAATACGTTACTTTTTCTTCTTCAATTAAAGACAAAATATCTTCTTCTCGAAATTTATCACATATGATTAAAGTAGCTCCCGTTCCTATGACTGATACAAACCAACTATGTCCTCCATGATGCTCTAAAGGACACTGAATTAATACAATTTCATCAGGATTAGCGGCCATTTTACTAGACATCATGACACTCATTATTTCAGCTATATCATTATGATGTGTTCTCATTACTCCCTTTGGAACGCCTGTAGTTCCTCCAGTAAATTGAATACGTGAAAGGGCATTTTCATTTTGGAATAACAACGGTTCTTCCTCACTATTCATTTCAGCAATAGATTCCAAATTCCAATAATGCTGACTTGAATTCCCTGAACAGATAAAAAATTTCAACTTTGGAAGTTCTAATTTTATAGCATCAACTTTGGATATAAATTGATCTGAAAAAATCAATGCTTTACAATCTCCTGCATTAACTAAATAAGAAATTTCCCTAGGAACTAAGCGAAAATTCAAAGGAACTGCTATGGCACCAATTTTTTGTATAGCAAAATATATTTCTATTAATTGATTAGAATTGGGTAACAAATATCCAACCTTATCCCCGACTCCTATTCCAAAGTCTAAGAGACCCCTAGCAATCTGATTGACTTTACTATTTAATTCACTATAGGTAATCCTTTTGCCCTTATAAATAATCGCTGTCTTCTGTGGATAACGATTTGCATTTAATATCAAAAGTTCAGCTATATTTTTATATGGCATCCTAAATTCTCCCTTCACAGTATTTAAAGAGTCCTTCTCGATATTTGTTATTTTAGTTAACATTAACCTCCGTCTGCTCGGCTATAAAACAATGCTTCTTGCTATATGCTCGCGTGATGAATGTTAATAAAACAACAATTCCGTAAGAAATTAAACAAATAATCCATGCTAGTCGATAGGAATTTGTTAAATCATAAATATACCCAACACCTATTGGGGTTAGAGCACCAAATGCTCCATTTGCCACTGTAATCCAGGAATAAATTTGACTGTACTCTCTTGTTCCAAAGGTACTTCTTACAGCCAGTGGAGGAATAATAACAATTGATGCATAAGCAATTCCAAACAAGCTAGTACCAATAAAAAACATGACCACACTTTGTTCAGACAGCAACAGAATCATTATTCCAAGAAAGCCTAAACAACACGCAGTAATAGACGTTCTTTCATACCCAATTTTATCCGTTAAAGCACCAAGCGCAATTTTACCAATGATACCTCCGATCATAATGCAGGAAACACCTGTAGCTCCTACTGTCGCAGATAACCCTTCAGAAACGGCAAAGCCTGGTACTTGCTGAAGCATAGAAGCACACATAACAAGTAATCCTGAAAAAATAAAAATCATATAAAAAGGGACACTTTTAAAAGCTTGTTTCGCGGTCATTCCATACTCTTGTACAACTTTGTTATCTTTTACATCATCTTCTTCACCATATGGTTTCAAACCCATATCAGAAGGTTTATATCTTAGTACCAAAATCACTAAAGGCAATGAAAGGATAAGAGAAAAGGTTCCAAGTGCAATCCGAGTAAATCTCCAGCCATATTCAGTAATTAACGCACTACCAATTGGATTAGTAAATGCAGCTACTAAACTTGCTCCCGCAACTACAATCCCCAATACAGTACCTACATTTTTCTTAAACCAATTGTTTATAAGCAAAGGAATTGGGATATACATTAAACTTGCATAACAAATTCCTAAAACAACGCCGGCTATATACCAATGAGTTAATGAATTAAAATAAGCACTTAAAGCATAGGTTGCTCCCATTACAAAGCAAGGCACACCAATGGCAATTTTTATATTTATTTTTGGAAGAATATATCCCACAAATGGCAGTGTGACAGTCATTACGATTTGAATAATTGTTAAATAAAGATTCATCTTCGCTAACGGCCAGCCCATTTCTTCACTAACAGGTTTCAAGTATATTCCAGCCGTATTTGCTACTATCCCCATTACGCACGCATTAACAGCACAGCAACAAGCAAAAATCCACCAAGCATAATGAATTTTTCGTTTTTTAGGATTTTGTATTTTGTTATTCATCTATCCCACTCCAGTCTATAAAACCATTGTGTATTTTTTCACATAGGTAGATAAAAATGATTATTTTTTATTGAATTTAGCTGCTGTTTCTTTATATGCTACAGTTTGAGTGCAAAATGGCGAAGCAGTTGACTCTGCTTCTAATACCGAATCAAGCATAGTACTCATTGTAGCATTTGTTATATTCTTTATAAGCTGAATCGATGTGTTAGATAAAGCCGCTATTTCTTGAGCAAACGCTAAAGTTCCTTGTTCCAATTCCTCTGCTGGAAATACCTTGTTTGCAATCCCTAGTTTATAAGCTTCCTCTGCCTCAACAAAACGTCCTGTAAACATTAACTCTTTTGCACGATAAGGTCCCATTAACTGTGGTAAAAACATCATTGTTCCCATCTCTGGGATAATTCCAACCTTAACAAAATTAGCAGTGAATTTTACACGATCCGAGACATAAATCATATCACAAGCCAATGCTAATGCCATCCCCCCACCAACAGCATAACCATCTACCATTGCAATGACGGGCTTTGAAATATCTTGGATTGTACGTATGGTTCGATTGTATTTTTTTAATGTAAAGCGTGTTTCTTCTATAGTAAATCCTTCTGGACCAGCCTGTTTTAAATCTCCTCCAGCTGTAAAATTCTCTCCTTCACCCTTTAAAATAATAACCTTTACATCAGGATTAGCATCAAGAGCATTTAATTGATCTGATAACATATCCATCATGACGCGATCAATCGCATTTTTTCTTTGTGGCTTATTAATGACTAAAAAAGCAATCCCTTTCTCTCTTATATCCGTATAAATTACGTCTTTCACAAATATGCCCTCCTCGTTTTATTGCCCGACCATTTATTAACGAACACTAAATCTTGATACCTGCAATATATCCCGCTTTTGTTGCATCTGCCATTCGAGAAGGCTTGATACAGTCACCAACCACATGTATTTCCTCCACTTTACCTTTTAAGGCATTTGCTAAATCTAGATTTTGTTCAAAACCTAATGTAACAGCTACTGTATCAGCTGGTGTAAAGAACTCTTTCCCATCAGCTCTTTCAGCAATGACACCTTTTTTCGTAATTTTTTTTACTTTAGTTAATGGTTCTAAAGCAACATGGGGTGACTTTTTAAAAGCTGAAGTGATATGAAAACGATCACTGCCTCCAACGTCCCAACCAATTTTCTTTCTTTCTTCAAAAATTGTTAACTCTCTATTGTGCTCCATCATTTCTTTACCTAGTTCACAACCTGGTAATCCTCCACCAATGACAGCAATACGTTTACGAAGTGGCCATGGAGAAATACTCATTGCTGTACGTGCTAATTTAGGCGTATATATAAATTTCAGAAATATAGATGCACTATTCCACATTATCTTATTGAAAACACCTGGTTTTTTAGGAGGCTTTCCATTCAGCATTTCTAAAAAGTCATGTGATTGAACAACATTACTCCCTTTACTTCCAGGTACATCCAGGCCAACTGGATGACCTCCCACAGCAACAACAACAGCATCTGGTTTTACTTGTTCAACTAAGGCTGGAGTTACCGTCGTGTTTAATTTCACTTTAATTTCTGGATGCTTTTTCAAAAATGTTTTATAGTAATCGTTTAATCGTTCATAAGTAGGACTAAAAATAGCACTCATGACTAGACAGCCACCAATTCTTGGTCCTCTTTCATAAATGGTAACATTATGACCTCTTTTAGCAGCTGTTGTTGCTGCGGATAAACCTCCTGGACCACTACCGATAACCATGACATTTTTCACCTTATTCGCTTTTTGAAGTGGTTGATCAAGCTCTGGACCTAAACGAGGATTTACCCCACAGTATTCTAAGGCTTTACCTTGGCTGACTACATCATCCAAACAACGGCAACAGCAGATACATTTATTAATATCTTCAGGTCTACCTTGACACACTTTCTTAGCAAAATCAGGATCCGCAATGTTATATCTTAGTCCAGCAATAATGTCTGCTCGATGATTTTTCAATATTAATTCCATTACATCTGGATCTGTTTCACGATAACCTGTGGCAACTGGAATATCCGTTACCGTTTTAATTTTTTCAGACACCCAAGACCAATGACCATCAGGAATTTCTTTAGTAGTTAAAGGTACAGATGACTCATGCCAACCAATAGCTAAATTGTGCATATCAGCACCAGCTTTTTCAATAATTGGTGCCACTTTTAATGATTCTTCAATGCCATGTCCTTCTGTAATTCCCTTTACATATTCAAGTGGAGACCATCGAACTAGGACAGGAAAATCAGGGCCACAAGCTGTTTTGATAGCTTGGATTACTTCTACTGTTAAGCGACATCTATTTTCTAGGCTACCACCATACTCATCCGTACGATTATTCGTTGCTGGTGAAATAAAACGATTCAATATGCCTCCGACACCAGCCATAACCTCTACTCCATCCCAACCCGCTTTTTGTAAGGTTAATGAACATTGAACCATTTGCTTTTTAAAAATTTCAATATGCTCCTTCGACATTGTCGTAAAAGGATGCATTCCTTTTAAGATAACTGTTTCAGACGGTCCCCATGGCTTTTCTTCATCCTCATCGTTTGGTTTCCAATCATGGACTGCCCAAGGTTGACCAATTAAAATACCACCATGTTTTTGAACAATATTAGCCATTTGTTTTAAACCTTCTACATGTTGGTCATTATATGCAAATGGTAATGGATGACCCTTTTCAGGTTTACGATGAAAGAATGCAACAGTTTGACAAATAAGAGCCATATCACCCGCTGCTCTCTCTTCTAAATAATTCAACATACGCTTAGTAGGCGCACCTTCATCGGTTACATAACCATGACCAGGAGACATTGAAGTAGTCATCATTCGATTTTTCAATGTTAGTTTTCCAACTTTTATTGGAGAACTTAATGTTGGAAACTGTGTCATAGATCCTTCCTCCTTAACGATTTTACATGTAAATTTCTTGTAAAAAATCGTTTCATTATATTGAAGTGTTGATACTTCATAAAAAGTATTTCGTTTCTAACGAGTAAAATAAAAATTGGGGGAAATTTATTTTACTCGCACAAATGACAAGTGTTTATATTCCGAAATATTTACAAAGGTTTGTACTCATTTCACTATTTATTTCTGAATGACTTATTAACCTAAACGAAACTCAATACCATAGCTACCTACTGGATAATCCCATTTTGAAACAACTTTTCCTTTACTTAAAACACGGCATGTTCCACATTCTAAACAGCCAGCATAATCAAAAGTTAAGGTTCCATTATCGTCCAACTTATATAATCCAGCTGGACATGCTTTCACTAATTTCATCATCTCTGCTTTATTTTTAAAATTATGATTTATTTCAATATGCGCATTTTCCTCATCAACATGAAACTTATTAACGGCCAATTTTTCTTCAATGCTCATATAATGACTCATAGTGCTCTCACCCCTTTAAAACCATCTTTTAGAATGGTCATAAGCCCAATTTTTTTTGCAGGACTCATCGCTTTCGAGAGTAAAGTTCTTGGTTCACTTCCATCAACAATAAACATATCTGCCATAATATCATCGAGCATTTCTGGATATTCGTTAAAAATACGATGATTTTCCATAAAAGCAGGAAATTTACTAAACTGTTTAAGATCTTTCATAACAAAACTTTTTTCTAAGGCTGTTTGATAGGCTGATAGTGTTTTAGTGCTAAAATCATTGCATTCTTTCGCCATTAAAATAGTTTCAGCTGCTATTTTTCCAGATTCTATAGCCAAATCCATCCCTCTAACCATGTAGCCAATATTAATGACTAAATTTGCTGCATCACCAACAACGACTACACCATCCTTATATAAAGTAGGGATCATATTGTAGCCAGCTTCTGGAACTAAGTGTCCTGAATACTCAATGATTTTTCCATCTTTAATCAATGGTTTAATAACTGGATGCTGTTTAAAATCCTCAATCATTTCAGGAATACTCTTCTCGGAATGATCAATATCACCAACCGTTGTGACAATTCCTAATGAAATACTATCTTTATTGGTATATAAAAATCCGCCACCAATGTTACCTGCACTACAAGACCCCGCAAATAACCAAGCTAAACCTTCATCCTCTGTAAGATTAAAACGATCTTGAATAACCTGTTCATCTAATTGGATAACTTCTTTTGCACCTACTGCTACTTCATGGGGCTGTAATTCCTTTTTCATGCCCAACTTTTGTGACAATAATGAATTAACACCATCTGCCAATACGACTACATCTGCTTCCATCTCATCTTCTCCGGCAATAACACCGCAGACTTTACCATCTCGAACAATTAAATCATCTACTCGAATGTCATAAATGAACATGGCTCCTTCATTTTCAGCTTCTTCAGCTAACCAACGATCGAATTTTCCTCTTAAAACAACATAGGAATCTTTTCCTTGTTTACCTAATTTCCCACTACTATAATCCATAGTTACTGCACTTTCGTCCGTTAACATACTAATACGTTCTTTTGTCACTTTTCTCTCTATTGGGGCATTTTCAGCGAAATTTGGAATGATTTTCTCTAAACTATGACTGTAGAGTCTTCCACCTGTCATATTTTTCGATCCACTAAAGCTGCCTCGTTCAATTACAACAACTTCCCGACCAGCTTTTGCTAGAATGTAAGCTGTAATAGATCCAGCTAGACCGCCACCGACGATAATAGCATCAAATTTGTCTTCACTCATCTGACTCACCACGCTATTTTCAAAATATCAATCTAGTTTTTAGCTAATTTAATTAATTCAGGTACTACTTTATAAATATCTCCGACAATTCCATAGTCTGCATAATTGAAAATAGGAGCATTTTTATCTTTATTAACCGCTATAATCGTTTTCGCTCCATTTACTCCAACCATATGTTGAACTTGTCCTGAAATTCCTAAAGCAAAATAAATATCCGGTTTAATCATCGCTCCTGATACACCAATATATCTTCCAGTTGCCATCCAGTTTTCTCCTTCGGCAATTGGACGAGTACATCCAACTTCAGCTCCTACAGTAGAAGCTAATTCTTCAATCATAGCTAAATCCTCTTGTTTCGCTAGCCCACGACCAACTGAAACGACACGTTTTGCCACACCTAAATCAACGCTCTCTCCTTCTTTTGGCCGGACCTCAACACAAGTTACTTTATTTTCTACGGTTACATTGTCAACAGTAAGAAATTCCCCAACAGTTTCAGCATGACTAACTTCAAAAACGCCAGAACCTACTAAAGAAATCACTATGTCTGTAACAGGCTTTTCAGTTCGAACAGCTGATCCACCAAAAACTAAACGTTGTATTGTTAAGTTAGCTTCATTTTCGATTTCAAAAGCTACTGCATCAGGCACTACTCCTGCACTTAAAATGATTCCTAATCTTCCAGCAATCAACTTTCCACTTTTAGTAGCTTTCATTAAAACTAAATTTGGTTTTTCATTACGAATAATGTCCGCAATCGCTATCGTATAATCTTCAATAATTGCCGAACTAACTTTTTCACCTAACCAATATGTTTTAGCACCATAGCTACAAATACGTTCTGCTTCTTCTTTAGATCCAATTGCAATTGCAACTGTTTGGACTCCTAATAGATTTGCACCTGCACATAACTCAGAATAAGATGTTAGATCTTCACTGAAAACCAATACTTTATTTAATAAGCTCATGTCATTTCCCCCTAACAATTACAATACTTTTCTTATATTTTTGAACAATTCCGCAACGGAATCAGCATCATCACCTTCGATAATGACATGCTGACGATCCACTTGTTTTGGTGCTAATGTACTTACAGTTTCAACATATTTACTTGTAGCATCTAAATTCAGATCTTCTAGTTGCCATTTTGTACTAGGTTTTTTACCTGCTCCTAAAATATCCTTCATACTTGGAACACGAGTTACATTAATATCAGTCGTTACTGAAAGAACAGCTGGTAAAGTCACTTCCAATACCTCTACTTCATTTTCTAAAGTTCTTTCTACAATTACTTTATCTCCAGCAGGAGTGATTTTACTTATTCCATTTAAAGTTGTCATGCTCAACATTTCACCTAATTGGACACCAACTTGTTGAGCGTAAACATCAGAAGAACCTTCACCACAAAGAATTAAATCAACATGATCCATTTTCTTTACAGCCGCCGCCAATGTTTTAGCTGTTAAATATGTATCAGCCTTTTCAAAACTATCATCACTTACTAAATAAAGTTCTTGAGGTCCACGTGATAAAATAGCTTTCTTTAGTTTTGTATTTTCAACTTGACTCGTTCCAACTGTTAATGCAGATATTTTTCCGCCTTCGCTTTCAACAAGTTGAACTCCTGCTTCGACAGCATTTAAATCATACTGTCCAATCTTCAATTCAGCTTTATCAAAAGATAAAGTTTGGTCGTCTAACACTTTGATATCCTGTTCTTCTGGAACAATTTTATAGCATACTACTACATCCATATTTTCCACTCCATTCTTTAAACTTTTTCTTAAAAACCCATGACAAAAACGTGTAATGGACCTCAGTCAATGAAGATTTTTCTATAAGTGCAAATACTTTTGCCCCTCACTTATATAAAAAGCAAATAGCGTGCCAAGAAGATACTTTCTTTTTAAAAAAATTTATAAAAATAATCTAGAAAGAAATTTTTGAGAAAGCTAGCACAGTAGAGGTAAATAAATGTTAACCATGAGGCAAGTTTATAGTAGGGATACTAGTTCCGATTTCAAAGGAAACCATCTATTATCTAAAAAAATACGTTTAACACGAAGTATTTTGTACTATGTACATTTCACTTTGTATCACTCACAATGAAACAAATGTGTAACATGTAGAGCAACTTGTTCAAAAAAAAGTGTAACTTTATAAATAAAGTTACACTTTTTTTCGATTATTTATTAACAGCAAATGTTTTCATTTCGATTTGGTATTTTTCTAACTTGCGATATAAAGTATTTCGAGCCATTCCTAATTCTTTGGCCACTTGAGAAATATTCCCACGATGTTTTTCTAAGCATTTACAAATTCTCTCTCTTTCTGTACTCGGAGGTTCAACTTGACAGCTCGGTAGCACATCTTTACTCCCTATTTGTTCTTTAATGTAATCAGGCAACAAATCTATTGTAATAGGTTCGCCTATTGATAATATGAGAATTTTTTCTATAATATTTTTCAATTCACGGACATTCCCCGGCCAATCATAATGTCGTAATGCATCGATCACTTCCTCAGATAAAAGTTGATGAGGAATTTTCAGCTGTTCCGATAAATTCCCATTAAAATATTCTGCTAGTAATGCAATGTCACAACCTCTATCTTTTAATAATGGCAGTTGAATCTCGATAACACTCAAGCGATAATATAAATCAGATCGAAAAGCTCCCTCTTGAATCACCTTTCTCATATTCTGATTAGTAGCCGCAATAATTCGGACATCACATTTTTGGCTTTTATTAGAGCCAATTCGTGTAATCGTTTGCTCTTGAATAACTCGTAATAAACTTACCTGCATATCAAGGGGCATTTCACCGATTTCATCTAAAAATAAAGTACCTTCATGGGCATATTCAAATTTCCCAATTGCACCGCCTGCTTTTGCTCCAGTAAACGCTCCACTTTCATAGCCAAATAATTCACTAGCAAATAATTCTTTCGGTATCGCACCACAATTTATCGCAACGAACTTTCCTTTTCTACCACTTAAGCGATGAATTGCCTTAGCTACAACTTCTTTACCTGTACCTGTTTCACCTAGAAGCAAGACATTTGTATTATATGTAGCTACTTTTTTTACAATTTTATCAACATTTGTCCACGCAGGACTTTTTCCAATATAATCTACAAATTGCTCGTTATTTCTTGCAACAGGCTCTGATTTTTTTTCTTCTGTCATTGAAGGTATTTCAAACACTAATACATTATGAATTAGACTATTTGGAAGTTGTATTTTTTTATTATATTGTAAGAGAAGTCTATTATTTTTAAGCGTTTTTGAACGCTTGAATCCTATTGTTAATTGATTAGATAGATTATTTTGTCCATCTAGTAAATACGATAAATCCTTTCTATCCATTAAATAGTCCCCAAAAGATTGTGTTCCGTAAGCCCATTCATCATATTGAGAAACAATGTTCCTTCCAACCTTATTTGTTATTAAAACTCTTCCACTATCATCTAAGACCACAATTGCTTGATTGCTTTTCTCAATGAGCCTTTCAAATCGTTTTGCTATTAACATAAGCTTCATATTTTTATTATCTTTTTGTAAAAAATCAGAAATGATTTCAGCAGCTTCTACACAACAATCCAATGCATAATCAGGAAGGGAAACAAAAGGATTTGTTATCGTTAAAACGCCAATCATTTCTCCATTCACTTGTATAGGAGCACTTACACCAGAATATCCTTGGGCAACCATTCGATAATTTTCATAACCCTCTGCTCTATATGGCTTCTTTTCTATTAATGATATAGTAACTGAACCACTTCCTGTTACCGCTTCATCTACATACGTTCCAAAGGTTCGGGGATAAAGCTCTAACGGTGTTAATAGTTCAAAAATAAATCCATTCTGATCACAAATCGTAATATTACTATTAAACATTGCAAGTAAATATCCTAATACCGGATTTGCCATTTTCAAAAAGTATTCATATTCAGTTCTCTTCTGTTTAAGTAGATCCTTCGAAGGCTTTGGAAAACTAACAGACCATGGATCTAATCCACTTTCCTTACATCTTACCCATGATCGTGCAATTTCTGGCCTAATTTTATCTTTTAGAAGTGTTCCTTGACCAACAAATGTCTTCCACGCTGATAAAACTTCTTCTGAATTATACTCCATCACTACATCTCCTCTTTCATTAAGAGATTCGAATTAATAATTTTTCCGCTTATTTTGCCCAGCGATACCTAACGCTTTTCTATATTTTGCTACCGTTCTACGAGAAATAGTAATTCCTTTTCTATTAAGAATTTCTGTTATTTCAAGATCACTTAAAGGCTGTAACGTATTTTCTTCGTGAATCATTTTTTGAATCATTAACTTTACTTGTGTAGCAGTTGTATTTTCCTCTGACTTTTTCGTAACATTTGAATTGAAAAAATATTTCAAAGGAAACATTCCCCATGGCGTTTGTATGTACTTTCCTTGTACCGCTCTACTTATCGTTGAGACATGTACTTCCAATGCATCTGCTGCTTGCTGCATCATTAAAGGCTTTAGTTCAGATGGACCACATTCAAAAAATGAATATTGTTCATTAAGAAGGAAAAAGGCTAATTTTTTTAGGGTTTCATAACGCATTTCTAAACATTTCATTAAGTTTCTCGCTTCATTATGTTTACCACGAATATAATCTTTCTCACCAATTTTTATTTCTTTATTATGTAACAAATGCAAATATTGTTGATTAATATTAACAACTTGTCTAGTATCGTTATTAACAATAATGGTGAACTCAGATCCACTTTTCCTTACTAAAACATCTGGAATAATGTAGTTAGTAATCATACTTTTTTCAAACATATTTCCTGGTCTTGGATTCAAAGTACGTATATAATCTAGAATTCTCTGAAGCTCATCTTTTTTTAATCCATATTTTTTAGACAGTTTAGACATTCTTTTATCCGCTAAATCTTCTAAGTCATTTTGTATGATCTCGATTACGATATGATAATTTGGAACAAAAGCATCGATTTGTAAAATGAGGCATTCCTCGATATTTTTTGCACCGACTCCAAGTGGAGAAAAAGATTGAATCGTTTTTAATAATCGTTGTACTACAGGAAGACTCTCACTAAATTGAAAGGCAATTTCTCGTAAATCTCCAACGAAATAACCATCATCATTAATGTTTCCAATAATCTCCTCACCAATAACCTCTTCTTCATGTGAAAGATTGCACATTAATAATTGCAAATGAAGAAAGCCGTGTAGAGTTTCACTCTCATGCACATTTCCTTGATAACCTTCTCCTGCTGCTAAATTTTCCATCAAATTATTTTTTTTCTGATTACTAGTAGACCTTAAAAATTCCGTTCCTTCATTTTCGACTGCGTTTTTTTTAGATTCTGATAAATCTAATTCTATTAAAGGATTGTCTAAAATGATATTCTCTAAAAATTCATCCATTTCGGTTACAGGTAAAGCTAATACTTGCAATCCTTGAATAGCTTTCGGACATACTTTTTGCTGTTGTTTCGGCGTCAAAAGCAATTGATTTGCCATGTTTACCTCCCACTTCGAACATGTGATTCATTCGATTAGATTCAATACTGAAAAAAATAATAACCAAATGGAATACAACTTGTACATCTCACAAAAATAAAATTCATACTGGCGAAAAGTAAATTTTTCTAAAAAATACGGTCTGAATGAACAAACTGTTACTCTATTGTGACATATTGTTCAATTACATAAACATATTTTTCAGATATTATCTGATATAAATCTAATAAAATTTAATATACAAAATGAATATCCTATTACTTATTTCCCATTATATATCTCCTTTTCATTATTGCTATCAAAAATATACTATTTCACAAAAATGTTTAAAAGTCATTTTTCATATAAACCATCCTCAAATTCATCTGTATCTTTCATCGCAACCATTTAATATCCCATCCACCCAATATAGTTTGGCACGTCATTTGCTTATTATTTATTGTGATGAAAGATATACCCTCATCATAAATAAAGTTATACGAAATGAACGAGAGTATATTCTTTCGTAGAACAAAAAGCAAGGAGGAAATTCAATGAAAAGTACAGAAATCCCAGTTTTCGGAAACCTTAGAAATCTAAAAGTCATAAATGCTGCTTCTGTTATTGCAGGGCCATTCATTTGTGGTCTATTTGCTGAACAAGGTGCAAATGTGATTCAACTTGAAAGCGTTCTAGCAGATGACATGTTCCGAAATTTCGGTGATGCATGGTCAGTTGAAAGAAGAAATCAACGTATGGCTTCTTTAAACATTCCAACTCCAGAAGGAAAAGAAATACTACTACGAATGGTTAAGTGGGCTGACGTCATCGTCGAATCTTCTAAAGGAGGCACCTGGGAAAAATGGGGAATTACAGATGAACTATTATGGGAAGCAAATCCTGCACTAGTTATTGTACATATTTCCGGTTTTGGTCTAACAGGTGACCCAGATTATATATCTCGTCCTTCATTTGATAGTATTGGACAAGCCTTTAGTGGATTTATGAGCATAAATGGTATGCCAGATCCAAATCCACCATACGTAACAAAACCTTTTACTGGCGATTTTATTACTGGATTATTTGGTGCGTGGGCTACATTGGCAGCCGTTATTCATGCAAAAGAAACAGGAAAAGGCGAAAGTATTGATGTTGCGCAATTTGAAGCAATGGCTAGATTACAAGGAAATTATCTATCTGATGGGTTAAACAAAGGCATTCAATATCCAAGAATGGGTAATTTAGATGTCCTTGGTGCATGTAATGGTACTGAAAGATGTAAAGATGGCTGGGTATTTATTGCTGTTGGAGGGGCAGGACCTGTAAGTAAATTAATTAAACTATTAGGTTTTGAAGATGATCCAGACTTCCAAGGAACAATACAAGGAATTTATCGACAAGATAAAGAAAGAGCTGCTAAGTTCGTACCAGCATTAGAAGCATTTTGTGCAGCCAGAACAGTCGATGAAGTCGATAAAATCATGGCTGAATTAAAAGTTCCTTGTAGTAAGATTATGACTTATGAAATGATGCTTGAACACCCTCACTATCAAGCTCGTGAAACGATTACCGAATGGTACGACGAAGTAACAGATCGAGTTATCAAGGGGATTAACATGATACCTAAATTTAAAAATAATCCTGGTCAAATATTCCGTAGCGGTACGAAATATGGAGTAGATACTGAAGACGTTATGCATGAATTTGGTTATTCTGACGCTGAAATTGAAGCATTTTACGAAAAAGGCATTATAAAAAAAGCAAAATAGTCTCATAACACTATTTATTCTAATAAAGCTTCTCATTTTATTTATATATATATCAAGTAGTCTAAACATATTTTAAGGAGTGTATGATGATGCATTATAGTTGGAAAATATTAATCGCATGTATAGGATTTTATGCAGTCACTACCGGTGTATTATGTAATACAGCTGGTATATTCTTAACTCCAGTAATGGATGAAATGGGTTGGAGTAGAACTGATGCTTCTATGTATCTCACAATCTTTCCTTTAGTAGCAGCCGTATTACAACCTATCGTTGGTAAGGTTTTTCAAAAATCTAATCCTAAAATAATCTTAACTATTTCTGTACTAGTCTTTGGATTAGCTTATATGGCTACTTCTCAAGCACAAACTGTTCTAGCTTGGAACTTATTCGGTGTAGTATACGGGATTACAGCCGCTTTCTTTATGTATATTCCAGTTCCTTGGTTGATTAATAATTGGTTTACAAAAAAAGCTGGGTTCGCTTTAGGTATCTCAGGTGCAGCATTAAGTCTTATTGCAGCATTTGCAAGTCCTATAGGAAATGCTCTTATTGCTGAATATGGCTGGAGACCTACACGATTAATTTTTGGAATTGTTGTTCTAGTTATCGCTGTTCCATTAACTCTAATTTTTGTTAAAAAATCTCCTGCTGAAATCGGACTAAAACCTTATGGATATGAAGAAAATAATAAATCAAATACACAAGAAGCAGAAACTACAGGACTTACACTTGGTAGAGCAATAAAAACACCTGCATTTTATTTAATTTTACTTTTGGCCGGAATCTTCTGTCTATGCGCTTCATTCTTTCAACAAATACCAAGCTTTGCAGCCACTGGTGAGCTAGGAGCTGCTGCAGGAGCAATGGCTGTCTCTATTATAATGGTTGGTGGTATACTTGGAAAAATCATTTTAGGATGGATTAATGATACATTTAACACTCTAGTAATGAGTGTAGTCAGCGCTCTTTGCGGTGCTATTGGTATTGCATTAGCCTTTTTCGCAGGTAGCAATGTTATGATATTCTACATCGGTATGGCAATCTTCGGTGGCGGATACTCTGGACTAACATTAGTTTGTCCAATGGTTACAAAAGGAGCTTTTGGTGCAAAAGATTATAGCCAAATCTATTCATATATTACAACTGGTATTTTCTTATTCAGTGCTGCAGCACCATTATTATATGCTCGTATTTATGATTCAACTCAATCTTTTGATCTTAGTTTCATCATCGTAATTGTTGCCTATATTGTAGCAGCAATCCTTGTTCCAATTATTTTATCTATGGGTAAAAAATTGCAACAACAAAACTAACATACAAAAAATGAACAATGAATAAACTTAGTTAGTGTAATAATCTGTATAAATCATAAATAAACAGTTTATTAGGCGTATGATTGTTCAAATGTTCACAATTAATAAAAAACCTATTAAATCTTTTTTTAAGTTTTAATAGGTTTTTTATTCTTTATTAAATAGATGCTACTAATTAAACATTAAATTCATATAGCCTGAAATATCACTTTTTATCTCATTTTGTAAAAACTTGATACAACCAAGTGGCACTGGATCTCTATTTTTTATAAAAGCAGTTGTAATGGTCATATATTTTTTATTCTCTTTTTGTGCTACCGCATTAGCCAATAATATGAGCGCTTCCTGACTCATTCCAAAGCCTTCTTGTATCCATAGTTCGTTCTCATAAATCCAAATAAATCCATACGCTATATACTTATTTTGTCGTTTTAAGCTATATATTTTACCTTCTGTCGCTTGAAACATAGCTTTTTGTAGTAACCAATATTCTTTAGTTCTAAGTATATAACTCATTTGCTCGTTCATGTTCATTTCATATAAACGAATAACTTCTTCTAAATTTTTAACTGTCACCTCTTCAACAACTGCATTGATAGCCATTGACTCTACTTCCATTTTCATTACTGAAGTTGTAAATTTTGGTTCATATCCATATTTACGATACAGATTAAAAAGCCACTTCTCTTGAGGAATTAATACGGAAGCAATATCTCCTTTTTCTCTACCTAAATGACAAGCATACTCCAAAATCTTTTCCATATATCCTTTTTTCCGATGATTTGGATGAGTACATACACCAAATAAATAATGAACAGGATAGACAAACTGATTCATTTTTAACTTTAAAGGATACATCTGAAGCATGGCCACAATCTTATCATTCTCCAAATATAAAAGAGTATTTTCTATTTTAAAATACTCTTTAAAAAACCATCTATTAAATAAAGGATCCTCTGGAAAACACATTTCAAATAAGCTTTGAATAACCTTTCGATCTTCTGGTATAGCAAAACGAATAGGCATGACTTTATTCATCTCCATTTTTCAATGTTGCTCTATATTTAGTACCCAAAAAGGCAGGATGATAAGAATTTTTAGCTTTTCTTAATCCATCTATTCCCAAATCTTCTTCTCTGTTTATCCACATAACATCTTGACAATTGGCTATAGCAAATTGTTGATTAATCATTTGGTAGGCTCCTCTAATATTCGAATCTGCTTTTTCAACTTGAATGACAATCATGTTTTTAGAGGTTCGTGCTCCAAGAGTAAACGCAATTATACTTTCATCTAAACGAAGTGCACCTCCAATAATATCTAACTCTTTCATATTTTCTAAAGCAAATGTAACTGCTTTATTTTCACTATAAAATATAGGATGGTTATTGCTTGCATTTTCTAGACACCATTTTTCATGAAAAGCGATGATTTCTTCCATATTAAATGCACTAACTGATTCATATTTCCATCGATTTTGATACATTTTCATAAAGCGATTAATTTGGTTTTTTTTACTATGATATTTATTTCCTTTAAGAGAAATCAAATCTTGACTTCTATAAATATAATCACTTAAATCTCTTAATTCTTCTATTATAAACTGATTCGGAAAATGAGTTTCTAGCCATTTTTTTTGCTCATAAGAAATAGAAGTAAAAATTAAGAAAATACCTCTTTCCAATGCATCTCTTTGGATGTATGAAATGGAACGACTCAAATCTCCTGATCCAATAGGTAACATGTATACAGGAGTTTGATCAAGTATAGAATTCATTTTTACAAATAAAAAATCCTCCTTAATACAATACTCTGTATTACATTGTTCACTCCAAATAAAAACATCTACTATACAATAATCACTTAAATAGTTTTTTGTTTTTTTAAAATAATTATCAAGTACAGATTTATCTTGAAGCGAGATAGATTTAAACGCCAACATAATAAATATAAAACTCCTTAGCTGTATAATTTCAAGATTCGTCATTTCAATTATTACTGTGTTTTCTATCCTTTTATTATACAATAAATCGATATCTATCTTACTCAACATTAAGATTATTCAATATTTTGCCTCATCATTACATATTATTTAAAAATAATATATAAAGAACAAATTCTTTTAGTAATAGAAAGCTTTTGATTTTACATTTTTCTATTTATGTATGGCTTTCTCTCCCTATCATAAGCGATTTCCACAAGAGTCCCCTATTTTCATACTCAAACATGAATTTCACATCAAACACAATGTTTAAGAAACATGAATTTCCAACAATTAATCATGAAATCGCAGCATCTGGTAATAATAAAGTCATCGTTTCCGTATGACATCCTAACTATTTTAAGTTTTTTAATAAGATAAGGGGGAAATTATTATTACAACTTCAAAGTTCTTGAAATTATTAAATCTTGCTCTAATCGGCGGTTTTATGTATGCCTTAATTGAGATATTATGGCGAGGGTATACGCATTGGTCAATGGCCGTTGTAGGTGGTCTTTGCTTTATAGTACTAGGCATGCATAAACATTTTTTCTCAGAAAATATGCCCTTATTAGCTCAAGCTATTATCGGTACTTTTTTTGTTACGTTTATTGAGCTAATTTCTGGATTAATTCTTAATGCATGGCTCGGATTATCCGTTTGGGACTATAGTCATGTTCCATTTAATTTTCTCGGCCAAATATGCTTACCTTATATGTTTCTATGGCTACCATTATCCATGCTAGCGATTATACTTTACGATTGGTTAAGATATTGGTTATTCAATGAACAAAAACCTACCTATAAATTAATTTAAACACCTTACTTGCGTACAGTAGTATTTGCTCACTACTCTCAGCATAAAATGTTCTTTTTAAATAACCACTCGGTTGGAGAAAACTGTCTGAGCATTGGAGCTAATATTTTCGAAAACAAACTTTCCACCTAAAATTAGTGATAAATAGGTCGGCTGAATGAAGCGTAACGTGCGAGACTCCTGCGGGAGCAGCAGGATAGATGAGACTCCACAGTCGCTATGTGCTCCGAGGAGGCTCAACGCCCGCTCCGCAGAAAGCGAGTATCCTGAAGCGTAATTCAACCTATACTCACCTTCTTCATAAGCAACAAAGTTTGCAAAAACAGCCCTTTCCTACACAAATAAAAAAACGCTCACTGTGAGGTTCACTAAAAAGTTTTCCTCACAGGAGCATCCTAATAAGATGTTATTAATAAAAGTTATATAGTTAGTGACAAGCGCTCTTTTATCGTTTCCATTACACCATTTTCATTATTCGACTTGGCTTCAAATCTAGCTACTTCTTTTATCTTTTCATGGGCATTCGCCATAGCATAACTATTATATGCAGATTTCATCATTTCTAAATCATTTAAATAATCACCAAATACCATTGTTTGATCAGGAGATATATTCAAGTACTCTTGAATTTTCTCCATAGCAACTCCCTTGTTTGAGCCGCTATTCATTATATCCAACCAAATAAAGCCACCAACTGTAACTTGTAATTGCTGTTGGTATTCTTTGAAATAAGGCATAGAATGATGCTCCGCGCCTTTAAAGTCAAGAAGAGCAATCTTCAAGATATCGTCTTCCACTGTAAGTAAATCCTCGACAAATTCTCTTCTAGCATAATATTTTTCTACTTCACTTAAAACTTTTGGTTCAGTAGTTTCAATATAGGCAGATTTTTTTCCACATACAACTATATTAACATCAGGAATTGTTCGAGCAAGCTTCACAATTTCGAAAGCAGTCTCACGATTTAAAGAATTTGAGAATAATTCCTTTCCTTTGTATACAACATACGTACCGTTTTCTGCAATGAATAGCATTTCTTCTTTTATATCATTAAATCTTTCTACAAGATTATAATATTGACGGCCGCTTGCAGCTCCAAAAATAATACCTTGTTCATTCAGCTTCTTATAAATAGGATAAAAATCCTTTGGAAATTGATTTTGATCGTCTAAAAATGTTCCATCCATATCAGTTGCAATTAATTTAATCATCCGATGTCTCTCCTATCGATATATCTGCTATTTTACCAATTATTGTAATAGATGTGCCATTTAATATTATATCATTAACAAATGGGCTGACCACAATAGATAATAAATGGAAGACAGTTAAAATACTATTCATCATATTGTAGAGCGCTTATCCCATACATATGCGGTTCTTTTTTGTAACAAAATAATAGCATCAGCTATTTGCTTAATCCCCTCTTCCATTTGAGAACATTTTACTTGAGAGATACTTAAACGAAGTAAAGTATCTCTTTTATACACAGGTAGAAACATTCTGGCAGTATCATCTACATAAATATGTTTGTTTGATAATACTTCTACCATTTTTCTCGCCTTTACTTTTTGAGGAAGAAATATGGTTAAGTAAAATCCAGAGGTTGGCTTCGAGTATTCTGTACCTGGGGGTAAATACTTTTCGTTTAAAGGGTTAATTTATACAAAAACAGGAAGACCTCTATACATTTACATATCTAAATGATATAATTGTGATATCAGATTGATATATCGGAGGCGATTGTAATGAGAGAAAAACAAGCTCTTAAAGTAAATGGTTACTTTGGAATTATTGTCGTGTTAGCACTTTTTGGTCTTGCTGTATTCTTATTAATGAATGTAGGAACTACTGGTGCCGCTTTAGTTCTACCAATTGTAATTGTCATAATTGCCGCTTTAATCCTGTCTGGACTAACAATTGTCCAACCCAATGAAGCGAAGGTTCTAACATTTTTTGGGACGTACACTGGTGTAATTAGAGATCAAGGATTATGGATTTCCATTCCTTTAACATTGAAATCAAGTGTGTCTCTTCGAGTGATTAACTTCAATAGCGAAAAACTAAAAGTAAATGATTTAGAAGGGAATCCTATTGAAATCGCAGCTGTTGTTGTATATAAAGTAGCAGATAGTGCTAAAGCAACTTTTGATGTAGAAGATTACGAAGAATTTGTTCAAATTCAGAGTGAAACTGGCATTCGTCATATTGCAAGTCAATATGCATATGATCATTTTGAAAAGGATACCGAAATGTCACTAAGAAAAAACAGCGACGAAATTGCTGATTTCTTAGCTCAGGATCTTCAGCATCGTTTAGCTGTAGCTGGTGTGGATGTTATCGAAGCTCGTATTATGCACCTTGCCTATTCTTCAGAAATCGCATCTGCCATGTTGCAAAGACAACAAGCTCAAGCTGTATTATCTGCACGCAAGGTTATTGTAGATGGAGCTGTCGGTATGGTTAAGAGTGCGATTGAACAATTAGCGGATGAAAATATTATCGATTTAGACGAAGATAAAAAAGCTCAAATGGTCAACAACTTAATGGTTGCTATTGTTTCTGATAAAGGAACACAACCTGTTATCAATACAGGAAGTATTCATTAGGATTTAATTACATGGCTAAAAGAAAAGCGTATCCGCTAAGAATCGATCCTAAACTTTACGACGCTCTCGAAAAATGGGCAGAAGATGAACTAAGAAGCGTTAATGCTCAAATTGAAATTCTATTAAAAGATGCAGTAAAAAAGGCTGGAAGATTAAAAAAGGATACTGAGTAACCCCTTTTGGATACCCATTTCTTCTTCGCAACCAAACCATATTAAGAAAAGTGAGTGAACAGAGGTTTACTCGCTTTTTTCATTTGAAAGCCAGAAAAAATATATTTAAACATGTAATATTTGATTGGTTGCATAAATTAACAAAGAAGGATTGTGACATTTACCTTCAAAAATATGACTCAGAATGACTCAGTTTTATCGAACTTTTTTCGTAAGGATGAACCCTATGAACATACATCAAATCATTCCATATATCGAAAATCATACAACTCTATATAAAATGCTAAAGTATTGTCCATATGAAATCTTAAAACAATGGAAATCGAAAAATTCACAAGTGGTTCCATTATCTATTCCCAAGGAGAAATATATAATAGCGTAAGCATTATAGTTGAAGGAAAAGTTAATATTTTTGTGATCGCTGAAAATGGGAAAAAAATAGGTTCAAACTGTCTATGAAATAGGAGATATGGTTGGTGAAATTGAAATTTTCAATCAAGTACCTTTTATGAGTAGTGTTGAAGCATTGACAGGTGTAACCGTTATAACGATCAACCGAGAATGGTTTTTAGCTTGGTTAAAATTAGACCATAATTTCAATGCACATTTCATCAAAAAATCTGTAGAGATTTCTTATCATATTACAAAAAAAGATGAATTTAATAAACTGTATTCGATACATGACCTTATTTGTAAACATCTAATTGAAAAAAGTTCTAAAGGAAAAAAGTTCTAAAGGAAAAAAACTCCTGAAGGAATTTTAGTAACTATCGATACGCATAAGCTTAGTGAAGAATTCGCAGTCACACAACCCAAGTGATAATTCCTTTTGTAGATAGCTTTGTCGTTGGAGTCACATCTTCTTCACCTTTATTTTTAATCCAATAGTATCAGCCAAATATGTTAAATAACGACTAGACTGTACGTAATGTTTATTCTTAATTTAATTAATCTGTTCATTTGTATGGACGGCTTACGAGAATGGAAACAAAATTATTATAAAAATACATATACAAGCTTAACAAATTCTTAAATCTGCCCAATACAGTTTTGCTTTTATAAAACGTCTGGTTAAAAATCAACTACAACGTATAACAGTACTTTATAAAAAATGATTATTCGAATAAAAATGTCCTCCTTATGTCATTCTAAAAAAGAAGAAATGATAAAAGGAGGATTTTTTTGAAACCTTTAACTGCAAAGGAAGTCGAGTACATCGTTGACTCGATGTCTAATGAAGATTTACTTATCAAACAATGTGTATCTGCAGCTGCCCAATCCAAGAACATCGCTGTACAACAAATATGTGTACAATTATTAGTACAGCATAAAAAGCATTATCAAGATTTACTTACTCTTTTACAACAACATACAGCAATTGCACCAAAAACGGTTCAAGAAGCTAATCAAATGGAACAGATGCAGAAATTACAAACTGCACAAAATCAAAATCAGCAAATTATGGCGAAACTACAACAAGCCAATCAAGGCTTTCAACACCCATTAAATTAAGGAGGCACACATATGGCTCAACAAAATCCAATCCTTTCAGATGAAGATTTACTTTATACCATTTTAGCCGACTTAAAACGTACTTGTAGAGAGTATACAACGGCTACGACAGAATCTAACTGTCCTGTTGTTCGTCAACAATTTCAATCCCTTTCACAAAGTAGTTTAGTGCTCCAAGGGAAATTATATGATTTTATGTCTCAGCAAGGTATGTACAGTACCTCCTCACCAGCACTTGCTTCAGACATTACCAAACAAATAACTGAATATGGACAAACGCAAACACAAACTAATCAACTAATCCAACAAAATATACATCATTAACAAAGCTATATGATAAAAGAAAAAAAACGATAGTCAATCCTATCGTTTTTTTCTTTTATCATGGAAGTCTATTCTATATTCAATTAACCAGCAATCTCTATACTCACCTTCATGTAATTCATGTTTCGGCATTAGCTTTATCTTTTGATAACCACATTTCACATAACAACGAATCGCTCTTTTATTCCATGACTGGGGTCCATAACAACCGTACTAGCTTGTTTGTCATGAAACAAATAATCCGTCATAGCTGAAACTAGTAGTTGGCCAATCCCTCTATCCCAATATTTCACTTCTCCAATAAATTGATCAATCCCAAAAATAATATCAGCTTTGTTCAAATATCCGTATACTTTTCTCGTTTCAAAATCTAAAGGATAATACTGAATATATCCTATTTCAATATTTTCATATTCTATCAAGCATTTTACGGTATCAGTCTCATTTTCAAAAAATACGTTGTACACTTTTTCTAAATTAAACGGATTATCTCTGCCTTCCTGAAAGGTGCATCCTTCTTCTCTAATAGCCTCACCTTTAACTTTTCTTTTTGAAATAACATCTTTTTCTCTCCTAGAAAGCCTTCTAATATCAACAGTTGTATTCACAATAAACTTTACTCAGCCTTCATAATAACAAATATAGAAATTTCAAGAATGATAGGAATACATCATCCAAAAGCCGATATCCTCAAATCCTAATCTTTTATATATCATTCCCGCTTCAGAATTATCATAAAATAAACAAAGTTCTTTACCTTCATTTAATAATAGATTGCAAAGCTTAATCATGCACTGTGTAGCATACCCTTTTTTCTTATAGTTTTCTAGTGTAGCTACTCCAACTACCATAGCAGACAATGTATTTTCAGCCGAAGTTGATGCTGTTGAAACCATTTTATCATCTTCTCTTATAAAGAAAGATCTTGATACACCCCGCTCCAATCCGCGTCGCTTGGAATCCACGGTTATCATTGAATCACTGAATTCAGGAATTGAATTTAATAATGCTACTAGTTCTTCTGCATCATGTGGCATTGCTTGTTGTACGTCAGTTGTTTCACTAGAATTCACACTTTTATGTAATTCTGTACATTTTGCATAATAGGTTTGTCTTTTTCTTTTTAAAGTGTTTTTTATGTAAGGCTCCATTTTTTCAGTAATATTCTTTAATCCTGACATCATTGAGAAGTTAGGATCGTTCATCATAATTTCAGAAAATCCTTTTGCATCAAATGTTATCGTTGAGCTGTATGGTATATAGTTTTGTTCATATTTTAGTAGGACAGCAATTAATTCACCTTGATCATTAAAATCTCCCCAGATTTTTTGAAACTCCTGTTCGTACCCATATGCCTCTATATCACCTATTATAAATAGGTTTTCAGCAGCTTGTTTTTTTAATAATTGAAAGCAAACGTCATGATCCTTTTCTGTTAATCTTCTTATCACAATATTCTCCCCCTTAGCTTTTCATATATTTAATATTGTTTAAGCCTATTTTCTAAAAGACTGTTACTTTTCCATATATTCGATAAATAAAATCAGTGTATAAAAAGTTCGGTTGAATGAAGCGTAAGGTGCGAGCCTCCTACGGGAGCAGCAGCATAGGTGAGCCCCGTGGAAAGCGAGCATCCTGAAGTGTAATTCAACCTATACTCACTCCTTGTTCATAAGCAACAAAGTATGTGAAAACAGCCTTGTTTAATAATTTCATTGAAAAAATCATTTCATACTCGATTTAATTAGATCATTTTTTTATAAGAGGTAATTGATAATTGATCTGATATTTTTGTAACTTGTGTCTTTCGAAATCCATTCCTTTCGTATAAATGTATAGCTGGAAAATTCTTCGAACCAGTTGAAACAATAATAGATTCAGCATTTTCTATAACATTCTCTACGTGTTCTAATAACATCATCGCAATACCTTTTCTAAAATGGCTCGGATGAATCATTAAGCGATGTATATCTATTAACTTATTTTCTACTTTTATGGATATTGTCCCACAAAGCTCTTCATGTTCATAATAACCATAAAAATCCTCTCCACATTTCTGTAGAGTTTCAATCGTATCTTGTAAGGGCGGAATATCATAACAATCTATGAGCTTTGCCTCCATTTGATAGGATGGTATTTGAATATGCCATACCTCTCTTGCAATCTTATTATTTGTGATGTCAATTTTTCTTATCATAATGATTTTTCCCTTTTTATTGTTTAGGTGAATCTAAAAGTGGCTCATACATCATAATAGCAGTATTTTCTGTAATGAATTCATCGTCAATCTCCACTTTTTGTTTATTATATACTTTTCTGTGTATAATGTTGTGTCTAATATATCCGCCAAAGATTGCGGGATGAATGGCATGCTGTTTCTCATAAACTTTATATGTATGAAGTTGTTCCTCAGTAGCTCTCCATTCGCCAATTAAATGTGTAGCAGAAAGAGAAAGAGATAATTGGTAGGTAACATTCGTACGATTGGTAATCTGCAAATCAATATAATTATATGAACAGGTTGCTCCACTTCCAAATGGCTGAGTTCGGTTGCTATCAGGAAATACATCATAACTATGACGATACCGCTCAGTTACGATTAACGGTGTATGAAGTGTCATCCAATAGATTAGATTAGATAATTGACATAAACCTCCACCGACTCCAGGTTTAAAAGTTCCTGAATGAAGTACCATTCCATCTACATATCCTTTTTTCCTAGTCGTTTTCCCTATACATTTCCAATAAGAAAAAGTCTCTCCTGGTTTAATAATCAAACCATCAATCCGCTTGATAGCAAGTTTTAAATTAATAATTTTATTGTGTTGATACCACATATCAACATTTTTCAATTTCCGTAACAATAATGTTTGATGTGTGTAAATGGAGTAAGGTAGTCTATCATTTTGTTTTTGAGAGGCATATGTTTTTCGATTAGTGTACCATTCTATGTATCTTTTACATCGATAAAAAGTAATACCCAACATGAGTCGCAACTTTGTTCTTTTTTTAGGCTTTTTCTGTTGAACCGAAATCATTCTAGATCCTCCAATCATATCATCAATCTTTTTCTCCAAATTGCTTTTGTATAAGCCATTCGAAATCCTACTCTTTCCATATTATTTTGACTCACTGAAGCAAATTTCGCTTGTCCAATCGCTATCTTCACATTAGAATCTAATGCTGTTAGCAATCTTTTTTGGATTAATGCCGTATGAATGCCTTTATTTCGAAAAGCCAGAATGGTTGTGGCCGCAGCAAGAGTAGCAATTTCATTCTTAATAAATAAAACACCAATACCAGCTGGTGTATGATTGATACTTGCTAAAAAGAACGACCAATTGGGCGTATCATATAAGATTTCATTGTTTCTAGCTATCCCATTTTGGATAGTAACAGGCATATCAAATCCTTCTGTATATATTTCAGAAAAAAGATTAAATTCATTTCTATCCAGCCTTCGAATAGTAATATTTGAATCGAAATATTCTATCTTTTCTAAAATAGAATGAAATAAAGTCGTATGAAAGTCACATTGATAGTAGCCTTCATTTGAGAGAACTTCCATTATTTGAGGAGAAGTTAATGAGGGTATCACTTCAAAAGTTACATCTATATTTCTTTACCTATAAAAAGCAATAATGTCAGAAATGTACTTCTCATCACCATGTTGCAAACCTTTAACTACATTGAAGGCCGGACCAGGAATATTTTTCGCAGAAAACGCCACAGCATGACCAAATCTCCTCATTTCAACATCCATTGGATTTCCTATTTGCTCTTCCATCCGTTTTAATCTTGAATTCAACACGTCTATTTCAGATTGGTTGATTCTACCGACTAATTCATTATTCAATGGTAGGTACATTCTCAGCGCTCCTTATTCATTCCGACTAGTTATATCCAATCATATTCAAGAAAATTATGTAAAATCCTTCTTCTCGTAAAGAAAGATAGAGTGTTCAATACTCCCCTTTTTCCCCCTGTTATAGTTGTTTTCGTTAAAACTCCATTCGTATTTTTAAAACAAGATCCATTTATAAAAGAAAAACAATAACAAAATGAATAAAGGCTGTCTCAACAGTGTTACCCATCACTTTTGAGACAGCCCTCATATTTTTTATCAAATACAAACTACTTATTTTTTCTTTTTCCATCACCTTGCTCTTCATCCTCCACAATCACTTTTTGCTCTTCGTGGAATTCAGTTACTGTTTGACCAGTTATATGATCAAACGGAGTGTAAAAAGCCGTAATATTTTTCTTTTTAACGAACATTTTATAAAAACCAATTAGAACAATAATAACGATAGTAAGCGGTAAACCATAAGCAACCGCAATCATCGGGTCCATATCATTTGCCCCTTTCCTGATTTTAAAAGACTTACTAAGTTATGTACGAACCCTCAAAAATGGTTTCATTTGTAAGTTCTTGAAAAGCTTTTTGTCATATGAATGAATTCAAGCTTTCACTTTATCACAAATCCAACTTACAACAGTTTGATAAAATGCTTCTTCATGTGGTACAAAATGACTTCGATTTACTCTACCATTCATTAACTCCTTTTTGCCATCCATGTTTATTTTATAACCTTCTATATGGATCTCTTCTTTTTTTCCATACCAAAGATTATAAAAATAAAGCAATGGGACCCGAACTATTCCTGAAACCTCTTCTGTTTGTAAGGTAAAATCCTCTAAACCAATAGAGCTATTGTATAAAAAAACATGAGCAATTTCTTTATCGATAAAATCTTCTTTTTTTACACAATAATTTATAATGCCTAGTTTGACTAACTCACAAAGAGTCGTTTCAACTCCCAACTCTTCTTGAATTTCTCTAATCCCATCATTAGTTGTTTCATGTGCTAATATATGGCCAGCTGCAGTGATATCTAGTAAATTGGGATAATCTTTTTTCACATCGCTTCGTAGCTGAATATAAATATAGTTTGTATTATTTTCTTTACTAATAAACCAGCAATGAAATGTTTCATGCCAATAGCCAAGTTTATGTACGTCCTCTCGAGTAGCGATCCCAATAGGTTTATGATAATCATTAAATATTCGAAGCATCTCATTTTCCATTTTAAATTTCTTCCTTTTATGTCCCTATTATTTTTCCAAAATTCTATAAACACAATTTTATCTCGATATAGCTATTATAATATGCTCTACAAACTTTAATAGAGAAACTTATAAAAAAACTATCGATATGCGAAAACCAACTTAGGACTCTCTACTTGGAATTCTTTCATTACATACGCTTATAAAACAGCAATATGCGTAACTAGCTCAAAAAAATCAGTCAACAAGTATTTGCAAAACACTTGTTGACTGACTTTTTCTATAAAACATTGAAATTCATATAATAGAAACGAATTAAACATAACGGAATCCACTAAAATTTGTTTAATGACCCCCAAGGTACGCATTTTTAATATCTTCACTAGCTGTTAACTCTTCTGCATTACCTGAAAGGACAATTCTACCTGTTTCAACAACGTAAGCACGATCCGCAATAGAAAGTGCTAAATTTGCATTTTGTTCTACTAATAAAACTGTTGTCCCCGATTCATTAATCTCTTTAATGATTTGAAATATTTGTTTTACTAGTAACGGAGCTAGCCCCATTGAAGGTTCATCCAATAACAACAACTTTGGCTTTGCCATTAATGCACGACCCATAGCAAGCATTTGCTGTTCCCCGCCAGATAAAGTACCTGAAAGCTGTTTTTGTCTTTCTAGTAATCTTGGGAAAAGTTCGTAAACTCTTTGTAACTCCTGTTTAATTCCCGCTTTATCTTTTCTTAAATATGCTCCTAGCTGAAGATTCTCTTCAACAGACATATTAGCAAAAACTCTTCTTCCCTCAGGAACATGAGAAATTCCTAACTTAACAATTGATTGAGCTGCTTTTCCACCAATTGGTTGACCCTCATAATCGATTACACCTTGCTTTGGATTTAAGAGACCTGAAATTGTTTTAAGTAATGTACTTTTTCCTGCACCATTCGCGCCAATTAATGTAACAATCTCTCCTTCATTAATTTCAAGGGATACACCTTTAAGCGCTTGTATATTACCGTAGTAGACATTGATGTCCTGTACCTTTAACATTATGATGAAACCTCCTCGCCAAGATATGCTTCGATGACTTTTGGATTATTACGAATTTCTTCTGGCTTACCATGAGCAATTAATTGGCCATGATCCAGCACATAAATTCGTTCACAAACACCCATTACAAGCGGCATATCATGTTCGATTAGAAGAACAGTTAAATTAAACTTTTCTCTAATAAATGAAATTAACTTCATTAATTCCTGCGTTTCTTGTGGATTCATCCCAGCAGCAGGTTCATCTAGAAGTAATAGGTTTGGATTTGCTGCTAAAGCACGAGCAATTTCTAACCGACGTTGTTGACCATAAGGTAAATTCTTTGCTAATTCATCTTTGTAAATATCTAAGTTAAAAATCTTCAAAAATTCAATGGCTTGTTCCTCCATCTCCTTCTCACCTTTAAAAAAGCTTGGTAGACGTAAAATAGAACTTACAATCGAATGCTTTGCCAATGAATGATACGCTACTTTTACGTTATCGATAACTGACATATCACCAAACAATCGGATATTTTGAAATGTACGACTAATTCCCATTTGATTAATTCTATAAGGAGGACGTTTTCTTAAATTTTTTCCATCTAAAGAGATACTTCCCTCCGTTGGCACATAAACACCTGTTAAAAGATTGAAAAATGTAGTTTTTCCCGCTCCATTAGGACCGATCAAACCAACTAACTCACCTTGAAACAATTCTACATTTACAGCAGATACAGCTTTTAAACCTCCAAATTGAATCCCAACAGAATCTACCTTAAGCAATGGTTTCGTTTTTGTCATGTTTGTGTCCTCCTTTTCGCTTAAAGAAGCTTGTAAATTCTTTAGTACCCATCAAGCCTTGAGGACGATAAATCATCATAATCATTAAAATTAAACTATAAATAATCATCCTTGTCTCTGGGAAATCTGCAAGGAAGGTTGTAACTAATGTCAATAGAACCGCTGCTAAAACAGCCCCTGATAAACTACCAAGTCCGCCGAGTACTACTAAAATTAAAATGTCAAAGGATTTTAAGAAACCAAAATTCGTCGGTAAGATGATATAAAAATTATGAGAAAATAATGCACCTGCAACACCTGCAAAAAAAGCGCCAATAGCAAATGCTACAACTTTATAATAAGTCGTATTAATTCCCATAGAATCGGCCGCAGTCTCATCTTCACGAACCGAAATGCATGCCCGTCCATGAGTCGAGCTTGTAAAGTTTCTTACAACTACTATCGTTAATAAAACGATTCCAAACACCCATGGCCAAGTAGTTAAATGGGAAACTGTCATCCCACTTGCTCCACCAACATAATCGATATTTAAGAAAAAGATACGTACAATTTCACCAAATCCAAGTGTAGCAATTGCCAAGTAATCTCCTTTAAGACGCAAGCTTGGTATACCAATTAATAATCCCGCTAGAGCTGCTACAATTCCTCCAACAAGTAATGCTACAGGAAAAGGAAGTGCTAATTTCATTGTCATAATAGCCGACACATACGCTCCAACAGATAAAAAACCTGCATGTCCGATAGAGAATTGCCCCGTTATTCCAATGATTAAATGAAGGCTCACCGCCAAAATAATATTAATACCAATCGTAATAATCATATTTGAGTAAAATGAATTTAATGTTCCACCATTAATCAAGACTTGAATAACCGCAAAAAGGATAAAGGAAAGCAAGATTGAGAGCCAAAATCCTTTTGCTTTTTTAAATGACATCATAACTTTGTCTCTCCCTTACACTTTTTCTTTTTTGTTTTTCCCTAGTAATCCTTGTGGTTTAAATATTAGAATTAAAATAAGAACAATAAACGCTACTCCATCTCTCCATAATGAGAAACCAGCTGCACTTACTAAAGCTTCAATAACTCCAAGTATTAAGCCACCAACCATCGCACCAGGAATAATACCGATACCGCCAAGTACAGCAGCAACGAAAGCTTTTAAACCAGGTAGTACACCCATTAATGGTTCAATCTTAATATAGTACAAACCAAAGATTACTCCTGCTGCACCAGCCAATGCAGATCCTATCGCAAATGTAGCTGAAATAGTATTGTTTACATTAATCCCCATTAATCTAGCTGCATCTGCATCAAAAGAAACAGCACGCATTGCTTTTCCAATCTTTGTTTTGTGCACGACAATTTGTAAAATGATCATTAATAATATTGAAACACCAAATATTAATAAGGACTGACTATTAACTGTAATACCAAATAAATCTAAATTAGTAGACGGCAGTACATCATTTGGATATGCTTCAGGTTGTGCACCACGAATATAAATAAAACCATATTCAATAAATAATGACATACCTATCGCTGTTATTAATGCCGCAATTCTTGTTGCATTACGAAGAGGTTTATAGGCGATTCTTTCAATTAATACACCGAACACTGCACACACTGTCATTGAAAGTAAGAGTGCAGGAAAAAAAGATAAATCTAATATCGTAATAGAGTAAAAGCCAACGAAAGCTCCGACCATAAAGACATCACCATGGGCAAAGTTAATCAACTTAACAATTCCATAAACCATCGTATAGCCGAGTGCAATGAGGGCATAAATACTACCTAGTGAAAGCCCGTTAATGAGCTGTTGAATCAATTCCATGTTCTAGTCTCCTTGATTTTATAATTCAACTCACTTCATAAGAAAAGCGAATGCGCCTTGTTTAGTGACATTTGGATTGGGTCTATTTGTAAGAGATATAGTAAACTCGGAAGGAAATAACGTTCATTATGTCCAGCTTTATCGAGAAACCTCAACGATTAATCTACTTTACCTAGAAATCAAAATCGCTAAATCGTAAGCAAGGCTTTTAATAAGTGATTCGAGGTAAAAAGAGTTGTGGTATCAGGGTTACTTCAGACATTGTAACCCTGCCCGAACTTTTAACCGATTAAGCAATTTCCTCGATGACTTATCGTAAGGAGGAGAGGGGAGTCTACTAATCGTTTGGTGTCATAACGAATAAGTTCTAATTTTCTTCATTCATTTCCAAACTTAAAAACCCAAAATAGGAGGCTAGTTTCGCCCCCTATTTATTCTTAAAAATTATTGTGGTTCAACTTTTGTTTTAAATTGTTGTGCACCATCTACATATTCTAGAATTGTAGCGGATTTAATTGGGTGGTGATATTCGTCTAAAGAGTAGCTTCCTGAAACTAAGTCTAAACCATTAGTAGCTTCTAATTCTTTTTGGATTTTCTCAGAATCTGCTGAACCAGCACGTTTAATAGCATCTGCTAATAGATACGCAGTGTCATAACCAAGAGCGTTAAATGCATCAGGAGATTTTCCTTTGTATTTCTCACCAAAAGCTTTTACGAATGTTTGAATTCTTTCACTTGGATCACCTGAAGAATAGTGATTAGTAATAAACGTATTATTCAAAGCTTCTTTGCCAGCAATCTCTACTAGTTTAGGAGAATCCCAACCGTCAGCTCCCATTAATGGAACATCAATACCTGCTTCACGAGCTTGCTTAATGATTAATCCCACTTCTTCATAATAAGCAGGAATAAAGATGAAATCTGGTTTTTTAGATTTAATTCTTGTTAAAGTTGCACGGAAATCAGTATCTTTCGCCACAAATGCTTCTTCAGAAACAATAGTTCCGCCATTATCTTTGAATTTCTCAATGAATGATTTAGCTAACCCTTTTGAATAGTCACTAGCACTATCAATATAAACGGCTGCTTTTTTAACTTTTAATTCAGTAGCTGCAAAGTTTGCTGCTACTGTCCCTTGGAATGGATCAATAAAGCTCGTTCTGAAAATAAATTCATTTAATTTTCCATCTTTATATGTAATATCTGGGCTTGTTCCACTTGGAGATATTACAGGTACTTTGTTCTCTTCTGCAATTTGAACTTGAGCAAGTGTATCTCCACTTGTTGCAGCTCCAATAATCGCTGTAACCTTATCTTGAGAAATCAGTTTTAATGCACCAGCAGTGGCTTCAGCAGATTCCGATTTATTATCGAATTCGACTAGTTCAAGCTTTTTACCATCGATTCCTCTTTATTAATCTCTTCAAAGGCAAGATTCACACCTTCACGAATTGATTGACCATATGAAGCTACACCACCTGATAATTCAAGGTTTGCTCCAATTTTAATAACTTTATCATCTTTACCACCCGAATCACTGCTGCTACCTTTATCCGATCCACCACATCCAGCTAATGCACCAGCAACCAAAGATAAAGATAAAACCATGCCTGCTATCTTTTTCTTATTCATGTTAACCCTCCCATTATTTGTTTTGTCTAAAAAGTCTGACTTTTTTAAATATTATAAAATAACATTTATTAGGAATATATTACATTACAATCGGACTAAAGTCTATAAGATATTTCATATTTTTTACAAAAAAATTCAATATATTACATAAATAATATTTAATGGATATGCATATGATAGAAACCCACTTAACTTAAGGTAAATGAAGAGAAAAATCGTTAAAAAATTTAAATATATTATTATATCAAAAACCACATACAGATATCGAAAGCGTTTACATATTTACACATAAAAAACCCTCAGGTACTAACTTACCTGAGGATTGAATCAATAATATAAAATATTAGAATACTATTCAGTTATCATTTCACGTTTGCTATTGAACGTTAGAACATATCCTATAATGGCTCCCACAATAGCCGGAACAAGCCAACCTAGTCCTACAGAATATAACGGTAATAATGAAAATAAATCATTAATTGCTTGGATTCCTAACCCAGCTGCGTTTAATCCATCAAATAGACTGACAATAAATGTGAAAGATAAACTTAAAATGTATACCAAAGGCTGACCTTTAAAAAATCGATGTAAGAAAGTTAGGAATATTAAGCAGATTGCTAATGGATAAATAGCTGTTAACACTGGAACAGATATCGCAATTAATTGGCTTAACCCTACATTCGATACAATGGCACTAAAGACAGACAGCACGATTGCAAAAGTCTTATAAGACACGCTAGGAATAATCTCATTAAAATAAGATGCACAAGCCGTTACTAATCCAATACTAGTTGTTAAACATGCGGCAATAACCGTCATACCAAGGATTAGACTACCATATGAGCCGAAATAATGACCTGAAGTTGCTGCAAGAATAGCTCCTCCATTGTCTAATAAACCAATTTTACTTACACTTGCTGCCCCTAGATAAGAAAGTCCACCATAAATGATAGCCAATAGTAGAGCTGCAATCATAGCTGACTTAAAACAGCTTTTTAAAACTTCACTCTTCGTTCTTGCACCTTTTTCTTTTACAGCATTAATAACAATGATACCAAACACAAATGAAGCTAATGTATCCATTGTTAAATAACCTTCTTGAAATCCTTTAAAGAATGAGGAATCCATATATTTCTCACTTGGAGTACCAAAATCACCCATTGGATTAATAATGGCAGTTCCAATAAGAATAGCAATAAAAATTAATAAGATCGGCGTTAAAACTTTCCCTACTATATCTACAATTTTTCCCGGTTTCAATGAAAAGATTAATGTAACAAGAAAGAATACAATCGAAAAAATCATTAATGGTACAAAACTATCATTTTCTCCTAATAAAGGTTTAATCCCAACCTCAAAAGAAACGCTACCCGTTCTAGGAATAGCAAATAATGGTCCAATCGCTAAATATAATACAGTTGTGAATACAAGTCCAAACATTGGATGTACTCGGTTAGCCATCGTATATAAATCCTTTTGACCTGAAAAGCCAATAGCTAGTACACCTAATAAAGGAAGACCTACGCCTGTTACAATAAACCCTGCAGTTGCTCCCCATACTTGTGTACCTGACATTTGTCCCATTAATACCGGGAAAATTAAATTACCTGCCCCGAAAAACAAGGCAAAAAGCATAAAACCTATTGCTATAGTTGATGAGAAATTGCTCTTTTGATGTCTCAATTTAAAATCCTCCTGAATATTACTACGATACTTCTTCGTAAGCTGTATGATTATGTCTAATACATAATATCACAAAATATTATTTTTTGAAAATATTCTGAACTTTTATACTATTTACCATACTTATTTTTCTTAATTCAGCAACTCACCCTCCATATGTCTTACTTATAAAACATTTTTTCAATATATAACAAGACCATCCATTCTCATATAAATGGATACATGATTAATAGTAGTGTTGAAATATAATCAATTCAAGAACGAAAAAATACTAAATTAAACAATAATTAACAATTATTAAACAAATTGAATTCAGCAAGTGCTAGTGTATCACTTGCTGAACGACTTGACCATTTATATACTAGATTCTCTAAATATCTCTTTACATTTTACCTTCCACAATCGTCATGAATTCGTCCAGTGTAGTTGAATACTTTATATAAATTCTAGGCAATACATATTGTTTATCTACTTTTTCTCCAACCAAATAGTATTCAGGAATTGTAGTTAACCCGAATGAATAATACTTCTTTGTATCTGAAATTACATTTTCATTAAAACTACCATATGGATAGGCTAGTGCAATTACTGGTTTTCCTGTTATTTGCTGAATCGACATTTTTGAATCTTTCAATTCATAACTTACATGTCCAATCTTTGTAAGATCCGGGTGTGTCACCGTGTGTGATTGAACAGAAATCACACCTGATTTTGCTAGCATTTTCAAATCTGATTTAGATAAACGATTTCTTTGCCCAATAAATTCTGAAATCACAAAAAAGGTAGCCACTGGTGTGAACTGTTCACTTTTTAATTTTTGAAGAATGATATAGGCATTAAGATTATTCTTGTATCCATCATCAAACGTCAAAAAAATAGGTTTCTTTACTTTATCAATTTCTGTCCAATGCTCAAAGGTCAACAATGTAAAGCCATGTTCTCGTAAATACATGATTTGCTTTTCAAAATTATTAGGAGTGACATACAATTCTTTCGAACCATGACCGCTGAATTCATCAATAGAGTGATACACTAGAATTGGAACTTTCTTTACCCCATATGCATGATTAGGAAGAAACACCAAAAGAAAACCGAAATAAATTATTGTAAACCATTTCATATAAATCCTCACAAATAATAACTTTTCTATCTATTGTTCCAAAATCATTTCATTCTATGTTAATTATAGTCCATCACAAGTCGGAAACTATTACCCCCTACTTTTTCTAACTAAAAAAGGGCTGTATAAAAGTGATCTTTTATCTCTTTTATTACGACCCTTAAGCGATATTTTATCAGCAACTCTTGTATTCATAATAACTCACGCAACGCTTTTTCATCACATATTTGTATTCGACGCCCTGATAATGCAATATATCCTTCCTTTTGGAATGAAGATAATTTTCTACTTAATGTTTCTCTTGTAGTTCCTAATAGCGATGCGATATCTTTTTTACTCATTGGAAACTCAAAAATTTCATCCTTTGCACATTCTCCTTGTTTTAAAATAAAGGACGCTAATCTTTGACCTACATCTTGATTACTAATCTGACTTAGCTGATACTCTGCTTTCTCTAATCTCTCACTTAAATGTTGTAAAATCTTTATAAGTAAGTTTGGGGTATGACTCATAATCTTAATGAATTGTTCTCCTTCAAGCAAACAAATTTCTGTTTGTTCAAGCGCTTCAGCATTATTCATTATATTCGTATTCCTAAATAAAGATAATTCACCGAAAAAATCCCCCGTCTGTAATATACGAATGACTTTTTCGTGTCCATCTTCAGAAATGTGTGTAATTTTGACCTTTCCTGTATGTACAACAAATAGATTCTTCTTATGTTCCCCTGCCAAAAAGATGGGTTCACCTTTGTGAAAAATTTTATGCGTAACAATCCTTGCTAGTTCTTTCATCTCTTCCTCATTTACATTACGAAATATAGGCACAATAGATAGACAATCATGTTTATTACAATTCACTTCAATCGTACCCTCCTATATCTAATACGTTGTCATTACTATAAAAATTCTTTACCCATTTAACAGAACGTAACTATTCAACTTCTATAAACATTATTTTATGTCTCACCTATTCTTTCATAATGTATCCATTCATCTAACACATTTATACTTCTTGTATTTCACCATCTATAATCGTCATCTTTATTTTTGTATCTAATAATTCATCAGGATGCTGAATCGATAAAAGATCTTTTGAAAAAACCGTCATATCTGCTAATTTCCCTATAGAAATTGTTCCTTTACTAGCTTCTTCATTTGTTGCATACGCTCCACCAATCGTAAAGATTTTCAAAGCCTCCTCTATAGTAAGTCTCTCCACTTCGTTCCACACTTGTTGTGGGTTCCCAATTGTGTTTCTTGAAACCGCAGCATGAATACCTAATAATGGATCAACAGGCTCGACGGGAGCATCTGATCCCCCAGCACACAATACACCTGCCGAAAGCAATGTTTTAAATGGATATAAATATGGCTCTCTATTCTTACCAATACGATCTATTACCCATGGATAATCACTTACCACAAATCTCGGCTGAATATCTACAATTATACTTGACTTAGCCAATTTACTTATTAGTTCACCATTCAACACCGATGCGTGGATAATTCGATCACGTTGTTTCACAGGAGGAAATTGATTTAATACATTTAATACATTTTCTAATGCGTGATCCCCAATTGTATGTACAGCTATTGGCATTTCAGCTGCTCGTATTTCCTTAACCATTTCATAAAAACTAGCTTGATCTTGAATCGCTTCACCATACTGTGTTAGGTCATCGGTGTAAGGCTCTGAAAGAAGTGCTGTTCTTCTTCCTAATGCTCCATCAGCAAACATTTTTATTCCACCAATTTGCAATTTCTCATTTCCATACCCAATCCCCATTTTTCTTTCTCGTAACCTCGATAGAAACGGATAATCTATTAATAGATTACATCGCAATCCTTTATTTTCTTGATTTATTAGCTCATCGTACATTTGATACGTTTGATCAAATCCCCCTAAGTACAAAGGATCATTCGTATGAACACTAGTTAAACCTCTCTTAATTGCATATTTCATCGCTTGTTCCAACCCTTGCTTCAATTCTTGATAGCTTCTATCAGGAATTTGATTGGAAACTAATTGAGATGCTGACTCTAATAGTAAACCAGTTGGTTGCTTTGTACTTTCATCAAGAACAATACTACCGCCATGTGAGATAGAGATTTTAGAATGATACCCTATTTGTTCAAGCGCTTTACTATTTATTAAAAAAGCATGATAACATATTCGCTTTAAAAAAATTGGGCAATGAGGAGCTACATAATCCAATTCTTTAATAGTAGGAATATTACCATCCGTGAATAAATTCTCATCCCATCCCATTCCAATTAACCATTGACCTTTAGGTATCGAATTGGCTCTTTCTTTTATTCTTTCTAACATCTCGTTCTTTGACTTTACACCTGTTAAATCTAACTCTAAAAAACGTAGAGCAACTCCAGATAAATGGAGATGACTATCCGTTAACCCTGGCGTCATTGTATTTCCTTGTAAATCAACGATATTTGTATCCACACTTCCCCAGTTTAAAACCATATTACGATGGGAACCAAGATCGACAATTCTTCCGTTCTCTACTACTACTGCTTCGACTAATGGAGCCGATTCATCAAGAGTATAGATTTTTCCATTCGTAAAAATCTTTTTATTCATTCCATCATCCCCCAAACACTGTGAAAATAATAGTTTTATACTTGATTTATCTTTCTTATTCTACTTTCATTATAAAGAGTCATTCATTACATAACCAATATTTTCAAACAATATCATATGTTTAGATGAAAACATGACGGGAAATCTCTTAATTTACTCATACTCATTCAGTAAAATTTCCAAGAGGTAAAACTTTTTCACTTGCTATGGACCTACAGTATCTGAAAGTTGTATCTAGAGTTCAACTGGATAATTTTTCAAACACAAAAAAAGCAGCCGAAATTAGCTGTTTTTTTCAGATTATATACAAGTAAGAATCTTGATTATTTTCCTAATAAGTCTAGAATTAATTGAACTTCAACTTTCGTACCATTGAACATAGAATCTTCAACAATTTTAAATTTTGGATGGTGATTAAAATAGCCACATTCATCTTCTTCAGTTCCTCCTCCAAGGAACATGAAGCAGCCTGGAACAACTTGTGTGTACGCAGAAAAATCTTCACTCCCCATCAGCATTGGAGAGGCGTAAACAAGCTCGTCTCCAAGCACTTTTGTTGCAGAAGCTTTCACTTTCTCTGCCAATTCAGGCGTATTATAAAGGGCTGCATAACCTTTAACATAATTTAATTCGTACGTTGCACCATGAGCAGCAGCTACATTTTCGATGATTTTTTTTACTCGATTTTCCATTATATCCCTAACTTCTTCTGAAATAGTTCGAATAGAACAGCTAAGTCGTGCAGTATCAGCAATAATATTTGGTGCTAGTCCACTTTGGAACTCACCAACACTCAGAACCGCCATATCACTTGGTTTTACATTGCGAGCTACAACCGTTTGAAGAGCCATAACAATTTCACTATCTACCACAATAGGGTCAATAGCTAACTCCGGTGTTGAAGCATGTGAACCTTTACCTTGAATTTTTAAGAAAAATCCATCTGCTACTGTTGTTGCATACCCACTTGCAATTCCAAGTGACCCCTTTTTCATAGTTGGGAAAATATGAATGCCATATATTTCATCCACATCCTCTAATACTCCCGCTTTCACTAATTCTTGAGCTCCACCAGGCACTTGTTCTTCTGCATGTTGGAAAATAAATTTCACTGTACCTTAGATTTCATCTTTCATTTCTGTTAATACTTTAGCAGCACCAAGTAGCATTGCTACATGTGTATCATGTCCACAAGCATGCATAAGTCCTTCTTTTGTTGATTTAAAGTCAACGTCTGCTTCTTCATTAATTGGTAACGCATCCATATCTGCACGTAAAGCAACAGTTTTTCCTTCACCTGCACCACCGATTAATTTAGCAACCACGCTCGTTTCTGTTGGTCGAGTTAATTCAAAAATTGAGAAGTTTCATATTCTTTAAAAGACATTTCAGGATTACGATGTAAATGTCTTCTCCATTCAACAATTTTTTTAGTAGGTATTTTTTCTATCCACTCTTTCATTGTAAGTCCCCCTAAAAAATATTTTTTCTATCTTTAACCATTTCACACATAACTACGACACGAACAGAATAAAAAACCATTATTCAAACTTTACAATCCATATAGATTAATACTTTTTTAAATACATTCACCATTTTAATTACATATATTTGTATTCTATTTGGTACCGTTAATAGAATATCTTATCGACAATTCAAGTATACCAAGAAACCAAAAAACTAAAAAT
This sequence comes from Bacillus sp. AP8, assembly GCF_000321185.1. NCBI lineage: Bacteria > Bacillati > Bacillota > Bacilli > Caryophanales > Bacillaceae > Bacillus > Bacillus sp. AP8. The sequence goes on along the minus strand of NZ_CAPG01000003.1, from coordinate 662 downwards.
AGTTTTTTGGTGTTATTTTTGTGAAATAATCACCTAATCGATTTTGTTTTATTGTAAAATAAACATCTATTTATTTGACTTTTCTATTTAATAGCTTTGCACTATAGGAAACTTGTCTATCACAGGAAAATATTATAGTTTCACTTCACCAAACTAAATGTTATGTTAAAATAATTATGGTACTAAGTTTATTAATTGGAGGGGAAAATATGTCTTGCGGATGTTCAAGCTTAAAGGATGGAAAGGCGATTGTTGATCACGTAAAAAGAAAAGGTAAAGAAAATGTTACTCCAAAAATAGCACATCAAATTAACTGCACATGTGGTGAAACTTTTACTTTTAAAACAGTCATTATGAACTGTCCAAAGTGTGAAATGACTTACGCTGTTACTCCATGTAGCTCTGATGATAGAAGTAAAATTAAGCCAGCCGGCATTAAATATGCTTAAATATGAAAATATAAGCCAAAAACACAGGTCCTATACGGTAACTGTGCTAGTTATATAATCTCAATATCATTTTTTATAAAGGGCTGTTGTTGCCAATACAAAAGTATGGTTATAGGATGATTTCTGCCCCATGATGCTATCTTTTTACTGGGCTTTAATCACTGAATCAATTTAAAACAACAATCTTTTTAAAAGAGGCTTTATAAAAAAAGA